>NZ_DJTA01000030.1:101936-219419 GCF_002440335.1 Sphingobacterium sp. UBA6320
CCTTTTTATTAATATTATTTTATCTTTTCCTGCCCTTGTCTTCTCCGCGCTTCTTCATTTTTTAAGTCTATTTGTACTTTTTTAAACAGCACACGCTTAAAATAAATAAAAACCACCAAGAGCGCTATTGAAATACCACATACTAAGATATTTCCGGCTTCGTAAGACTTATAGCCATAGTAGACTGCTCCTACGATCAATAAGTTGATAACGATATTTAAAATAAAATTTTTTGTCATAATATTAACTTCTACCAATTACCTTCTTCCTAAATTTGAAAAAGTAAAATATACCTGCAATTATATTAAAAAATATAATGAATAGTGCCATAAGCATCCGCTCAGTATTTGAAATACGACCAGAAAATATAATCTCCCGTAATGCTAATACGACCCAAATTAAAGAAAGTAATAACGATATACTGAAAAGTATTGGAAAAATTTCGAAATGAAATAATTTTGAGCCCAGTGAAATGCTATAAAAAGCAAGACTAAACAAAAATGCTTGTTTAGTCTGATGCTCGTAGTTTTTCATTAAATATGATTTGTTAATGGTAAACCTATACCGTTATTGATTTCCGGAACGAAAAGCATAACGCAGCTAGATTCATATTAATACACGTCTATCTCAGGATCAATCTCTTCTTTCCATGCAAGAATACCACCTTTTAAGTTTGACAAATTGTCAAAACCTTGTTGTTCCAACATCATTACTGCTTGAGCCGAGCGCTTTCCTGAGCGGCATTGAACAACAACGGGTTTATCTTTAGCAATTTTATCGACTTCAATTAAGATTCCAGATAAAGGAATATTCAATCCTCCCAAATTAGAAACCTCATATTCAAATGTTTCACGGACATCAATTAATTGAAAATCTTCATTATTATCAATTTTTGATTTAAGTTCTTCTACTGTTACTTCTTTCATGATGATTACAATTTATATCAAACTTAGATAAATTGCTTTTTATATGCAACATAATTTTGTCACATATAAAAACAATTTATGTTCTCTCCTCTGCCATTAAAAGCGATTAATTCATATAGAAAATATACTACTTAAGAGAAAAGATAATCCTTAATTCCCAAAATTAACCGCTAAAGAGTAAGGTCTTTTTGCATGACATAATCATCCAAAACATAACCATGATAAGGGATATCAACCGTTTCAGTGATCAAAAAGCCCTGCTTTAAATAAAAATAATAAGCTGGATTATTCCGGTTTACATTAAGTTCTAATCGTTTCAGATCCTTTGATTTGGCCAACTGCGCTACAAAATCCAGCAGCAGCTTTCCATATCCTCTACCCTTAACCTCAGCCAAAAGATAAAGTTTTTCTATTCTCATAATAGCCTGTTCCCTCACTTGAACAGAAACAAATCCTTTCGCTACAGCATCTTCATACAGCACATAAAAATCTTGACCACCAACCATTAAAGCTCGAATCGCTTCAACAGTGTAGTTTTTGTTCAACATAAAATCAATTTGTTCCGTTGTCAAAATTGCCGGATAAGTTTCCCAATAGCTTTTCTTTCCAATTTCACTAATCGATGTCGCTTCTGTTGCTCCAGCGAACTTGATACTTACCGTACTCATAGTTTTTCTGTCAATAAACAAAATTGTGGTGCTGAAAATCTGATACTAAAAAAACCATCGTTGATCGTTTCAAAATGATTTTCTCCTATTCTATTTAATCCGCTTGTTGCCAGATCACACCATGCAGGTTCGATGAAAAGATGATCACCAGAAGGCATCCATTTCTCAAATCCGGACTGAACAAAGATAGTCCTCTTATCATCATGCAACCAGACAAGATCAATCTCTTGGACAAAACTTTCCAATATCTCTTGATCAAACCCCGATCCTAATATATTAACCGCTTTATACCCTTCTGCAATAAGATAGCGCAAAGCGCTGGCGATATAATTTACGTCATAAAGAACAGTCTTGACATGTTCTTGCGGTAGATCAATCGGCACTTGGGTAAATATGACATCCACCTTGTATGCCTGCGAAGTAACCGCTTCGTACGAATTAACATCCGTAACGATCGTTGGCGACCATTCCAAAAGTTGGCCAACAAGTTCTTCATCGATACTATAAAAATCGGTTATAAGTAATGCAGGCTCCTGCCTTTCTCGAACAATATGATGTGACGACATATGTTTTACTGACCTAATCTTCGTAATGTCATATAAGCCATCAGCCCAATGCTCAATTGTAATGCATCCTCATCGATATCAAAAGAAGAAGTATGAACAGCAGACTGGATACCCTTTGCTTTATTTCCAGTACCCAGACGGTAGAAACAAGCATTTACTTCTTGAGAATAGTAGGAGAAATCTTCTGCTGCGGGCCAAAGATCCAAGTCTAAAACATTTTCTTTACCCAGATATTCTTCAGCAAAACCCCGGGCCGCTTTTGTCAGCTCAGGATTGTTGATTAAAAACGGATATCCTTTGCGTACATCAAAATCACAAACAGCCCCCATACTCTCCGCGATACCAGTAGCCATTTTAACCATCTTTTCATGCGCCTCAGCGCGCCAATCTTCATCAAACGTACGGAAGGTGCCTTCTAAATAAACTTCATCAGGAACGATGTTAGTAGCTCCATTAGCGATGATTTTACCAAAGGACAGCACTGTTGGAGTTCTTGGGTCAGCAAAGCGACTGGCTATTTGTTGAAGTGCTGTAATGATATGTGCTGTAATGACAATTGGATCAATATTTTGATGCGGATGCGCTCCATGACCGCCCTTTCCCCTTACTGTCATAAACAGCTCGTCACAAGAAGCCATATACTTACCTTCTCTAAAACCTACTTTTCCGGCTTCAATAAACGGCATCACATGTTGACCCATAATAGCCGTAGGAGCTGGATTTTGCAAGACTCCTTCTTTTATCATCAGAGAAGCACCACCTGGCAGACGTTCCTCTCCCGGTTGGAAAATCAATTTGACGATCCCTCCAAATTCTGCTTTTAAAGCCTGTAATATTTTTGCAACCCCCAGCAACGATGAAGTGTGCACATCATGCCCACAAGCATGCATGACACCGGGATTTTGAGAACCGTAGCTCCTGCCTTCCACCTCTTGAATAGGTAAAGCGTCCATATCAGCACGTAAAGCAATAACTTCATCCGATGCCATGTCGCCTGTCAAATACGCGACAATACCCGTGTCAGCCATTTCTTCAAAGGGAATCCCGATATCATTCAATACAGATTTGACATATGCCGAAGTATTGTACTCTTCAAAAGAAAGTTCAGGGTGTTGATGAAGATGTCTCCTCATTTGAACTGTTTCTTGAAAAAACTGTTGGGCTAAGGCATTAACTTGATCTTTAATACTTGCCATGATCATAAGATTATTGGTAAACAAAAACGTTTTCAGAAAATACGAATACGTTTTTAAATTGTTGGCGAAGCAAATTCATAAAATTATTTGCTTCAGATCGACTCCTAAAGTCTCCTACTTTGACCCTGTAATTGGGTTCGTCGTAATTGATATAGGTATCAATATCTTTGTACATATTTCTAAATCGTGCCTGCTCTGAGAAAGCATTATTACGATCACTGCCTGCGTAAATCTGAACTCTAAAACCGCGCACTGTGGTACGCGTAGCCGCGCTTCGTACAGGTGGTTTGGTTGGAACCGCAACAGGTTTGCTTTCGACAGGATTGATACCCATATTTGCCCGATAATGTTGTAAAATTGTAATCAATGTATCTTTTACAATCACTACATTATCGTTTTTCTGAGCCTTTACTTTTGAAAAAGTACAAGCAACTAAAGCAAAAACAACTATCAATCCTTTCTTAAGCATTCTTTTATTTTTTTAAATACCGCCTAACTATTAGCGCCGTGGCAGTTTTTGTATTTCTTTCCTGAACCACAAGGACAATCATCATTGCGGCCAATTGCATTTTCATTGCGAATAGGCTGTGTAGGTCCCAAGTCACGTGTATCTACATCTTCAGCACTCACCCCTATTGGAGATTCTAATTCTGCTTTTGTAGCTTTCACTTGAACTGGAGGTGCCTGTACCAAACGCTCAGGAACACTTTGCATATTTTGTCCTGGTATCTCACCTTTAAAAATGAAGCTAACAATATCCTTATTCATAGCCGCTAACATCGATTTAAATAAGTTAAAAGCCTCCATTTTATAGATAATGATCGGATCCTTTTGCTCGTAAACAGCATTTTGAACAGATTGTTTTAAGTCATCCATTTCACGTAAATGCTCTTTCCATGCTTCATCAATTAAAGCTAGAACAATCCCCTTTTCAAATGATTTGAAAACTTCTCTCCCTCCAGTTTCAATCGCTTTCTTCAAGTTTGTAGCAACTTGGATGCCACGAAGACCATCAGAGAAAGGAATAACAACATTTTCAACCACATTGCCACGTTCTTCAAACACATTTTGAAGTACAGGCATCGTATGAGCCGCTACGGTGTTTAATTTAGTATGGTAAGCATTAATGATCTGTTCAAACAAACGATCAGTCAACCCTTCAATTTTTAAGTTTGTAAATTCTTCTTCCGAAATCTCCGGATTGACAGCAAACACACGGATCACCTCAATTTGAAAATCTTCATAAGAACCACCCTCTTTGGCATCAACCACGATTTCTTCGACAACATCAAAAATCATGTTATTCAAATCGACATCTAGACGTTCTCCAAATAAAGCATTTTTACGTTTTGTATAGATAACCGTACGCTGTGAGTTCATCACATCATCATACTCCAAAAGTCGTTTACGAATACCAAAGTTGTTTTCTTCAACTTTACGTTGCGCACGTTCGATTGATTTGGTCAGCATGCTATGCTGCATCACTTCACCTTCTTCAACTCCCATCTTAACCATGATGTTAGAGATACGCTCCGAAGCAAATAGACGCATCAAGTTATCTTCCAATGAAACGAAGAATTGCGATGATCCCGGATCCCCTTGACGACCAGCACGACCACGTAACTGACGATCGACACGACGTGACTCGTGACGCTCGGTACCGATGATCGCTAGACCACCAGCAGCTTTAACTTCGTCTGTTAACTTAATATCCGTTCCACGACCAGCCATGTTTGTTGCGATCGTTACTTGACCAGGTTGACCTGCTTCAGCAACAATATCAGCTTCTTTCTGGTGTAGTTTTGCGTTTAAGACATTATGTTTAACCTTACGCAATTGGAGCATACGGCTCAATAACTCAGAGATTTCAACAGATGTTGTACCCACTAAAACGGGTCTACCTGCTTCTGTCAATTTTTGAATTTCTTCTGCAACAGCATTATATTTTTCACGAGCAGTACGGTAAATAAAATCTTGACGGTCATCACGTAAAGCAACGCGGTTGGTCGGAATTTCGACCACGTCCAATTTATATATTTCCCAAAGCTCACCCGCCTCAGTAGAAGCTGTACCCGTCATACCTGCAAGTTTGTGGTACATACGGAAGTAATTTTGTAAAGTAATGGTTGCATAAGTCTGTGTAGCATCTTCTACCTTTACATTCTCTTTTGCTTCAATCGCTTGGTGCAAACCATCTGAGTAACGACGACCATCCATGATACGTCCGGTTTGCTCATCTACAATTTTAACCTTTCCCTCGTCAACGATGTACTCAACATCATTTTCAAATAAAGTATATGCTTTTAATAATTGGTTGATCGAGTGAATACGCTCTGCTTTGATCGAATAATCACGCAATAATTCCTCTTTGCGGTTAGCCTTCTCCTCTAAAGGAATATCAGCTTTTTCAATATCAGCAATTTCAGAACCTACATCCGGTAGGATAAAGAATGAAGGATCTTCTCCAGAAGCCGTGATTAATTCAATCCCTTTTTCTGTTAATTCTACTTGATTGTTTTTCTCATCGATCACAAAAAATAATTCGGCATCCGCCTTAGGCATATTTTTGTTCTGCTCTTGCATGTAGTAGTTCTCTACTTTTTGCAAAATCTGACGATGATTATCTTCACTTAAGTATTTAATCAGGGCTTTATTTTTAGGCAATCCGCGGTAAGCTCTAAATAAGGCCAAGCCACCTTTTTCTGGATCAATATCTCCAGCCTTAACCGCTTTCTTAGCTTCATTCAATACCGTGTTGATATAAGCTTTTTGAGCATTTACCAAACGTTCGATACGTGGTTTTAATTGGTAGAATTCATGCTGATCACCACGAGGAATAGGACCTGAAATAATCAAAGGTGTACGAGCATCATCAATTAACACTGAATCGACCTCATCCACCATCGCAAAATGCAGCTTCCCTTGTACTAATGCTTCAGGAGTCTGCGTCATATTATCACGTAAATAATCGAAACCAAATTCGTTATTGGTACCATAAACGATATCAGAAGCATAAGCTTTACGTCTTTGTGGCGAATTTGGTTGATGTTTATCAATACAATCTACACTTAAACCATGAAACTCGAACAATGGCGCATTCCACTCCGAGTCACGACGTGCTAGATAATCATTGACCGTTACTATATGTACACCATTACCGGCTAACGCATTCAAATAAGTCGGCAAGGTACCGACCAAAGTCTTACCCTCACCAGTAGCCATCTGTGCAATTTTACCTTGGTGCAATACAATACCGCCAATCAACTGCACATCATAATGTACCATGTTCCAGGTTACCTCAGTTCCCGCAGCCAACCACACATTTTTCCATGTCGCCTGATCACCTTGGATCACTACATTTTGTTTTTGTGCAGCGATTTCTCGATCAAAATCGGTTGCTTTAACGACTAATTGTTTATTTTCTGTCAGACGTCTAGATGTTTCTTTTACCACGGCAAATGCTTCAGGTAAAATATCCATCAAAACTTCTTCTAATTTTTTATCACGATCTTTGGATAACTTATCCACGTTTTCATATATCGCAGTTTTCTGAGACATATCCAGGTCATCAGCCTCAGCTTCTGCCTTTAAAGTAGAGATCTCGGTATCAATATCTGCTAAATATCCTTTAATTCTATTTTTGAAATCAGCCGTTTTGCCACGCAATTCATCATCAGTAAGTGACGAAAGCTGCTCGTATTCCGATTTGATTTTTTCTACAATTGGTTGAACTCCCTTAATATCTCGCTCGGATTTACTTCCAAATAATTTACTTAAAAATTTTAACATAATATTCTTTTCTATCTCAATTTATGACTTTCATTCAATAATGACTCCAAACTAAAATTGCAGACAAATTGACACTAATCGGGCAAATTTAGTTATTAGATATCATATCTAACATACGATATCCATATTTTTTACTCTTTTTTATGACAAAAATAAATTCTTGTCCGTTTTCGGGATAAAGCCCATATCCTGAGCCTTATTAAACATGATTTCAATTGCTGAACGTCCCTCTTTTCCAAGCGCTATAGAATACTTATTGACATAAAGATCGATGTGTTTATACATCACTTCAATACTCATCTCCTGCGCATGTGACTTGATAAACTCCAGACCTGATGTAGGGTTAGCAAAAGCGTATTCGACACTTGCTCGCAAAATACGATTCAGTTTTTCCTTAATATCGGCAGGAATACTTCTTTTCACTACAATACCACCCAATGGAATAGGACAATTTGTCGTTTTTTCCCAGTAATCTCCCAAATCAACGACTTTAAAAAGCCCTTTTTCCTGATAGGTGAATCGATTTTCATGAATAATTAAACCCAAATCGATATCGCCAGACAACAAAGCTCCTTCGATCTCTGAAAAAACAAGCTCTTTTTTATTCTTCAGTTCTGGAAAAGCTAAACCTAATAAGAAATTAGCAGTTGTGTACTTGCCGGGATAGCCAACCTTTAATTGTTGCAATGCTGCCGTCAATGGGGTATTCGAAGACAGTTTTTCTTGAAGCTCTCTAGCCAAATGCTCATCGTGAGTGATCAACATCGGTCCAACTCCAAATCCTAATGCACTACCTGCATCCAAAAGCTCATAATCTTCTACCGCATAGGCAAAAGCATGATAGCTCAATTTCGTTATGGCTAAGTCTCCCTTAAAAGCTTTTAGATTTAAGGTTTCGACATCTTCATAAACAACGTCAAATTCTAGTCCTTCTGTATCTATTTTATGATGGATAAGTGCATCAAAAATGAAGGTATCATTAGGACAAGGGGAAAAACCCAATGTCAATTTCATATGGATAATTTATGTGTAAATATATAAAGTATCGTCGCTATACAGGTAGCAACCAATACTCCTTTTGCTAAGGCTTCTTTCTCTCCTTTAAACAAAAAACGTATCGCCAACAAATTGATAAATACCGCAACAGCATATATTAACATTGGTTTTTCGGCTATCGTTTTTTCAAAAAGTGTCGTATAGGTAGAAATTAAATAAGCGATTAAGGGCGCTATAGCTCCCAGTAAAATCCCTATGCCTAAATTGTTTTTCATACTAACTATCGAATGCCCAAGAATTTAATTGAGGGATAACGTGGTGAGCGGTCATATCAAACTGCGTTGGAACTATAGCTACATATCCTTTACTTAAAGCATACGAATCCGTATCCTCGCCCCGATCTTCCAACTCAAATCTACCTGTCATCCAATAATAATCTCGATCTCTAGGATCGACACGCTCATCAAACTCTTCGACATAATGTCCACCTGCCTGACGACAGATTTTAATTCCTTTGGCTTCATCTTTAGGAAAATTGACATTTAATAAAGATCCTTTTGGAAGACCATTTGCCAGTACTTGTTTGGTAATCGAAAGGAGATACGGTCTACAATGTGAAAAATCAGCATCATAGTCAAAATTATCTAAAGAAAATCCAATAGATGGAATTCCTTCAATCGCTCCTTCAACTGCCGCAGACATCGTTCCCGAATATAATACATTGATCGAATGGTTTAATCCATGATTAATACCCGAAACACATACGTCTGGTTTACGTCCTTTAAAAATCTTGTTAACAGCCAATTTAACACAATCTACCGGAGTTCCTGAACATTTATACATCTCCACACCGTCATATAAGTCAATACGATCTAAACGCAAAGGTCGCCCGATTGTAATAGCATGTCCCATGCCCGATTGTGGACTATCAGGAGCGACGACAACCACATGTCCTATTTTTTGCATTTCTTCAATCAAAACTTTAATACCAGGCGCAGTAATGCCATCATCATTCACCACCAAGATGGTTGGTTTTTTCTTTGTCATGACGCTAATTTAGGAAGAAAAAAAGAAAAGCTTTCGTTTTTAAGACAATGCTTTTTCTTTTTATACATTAAAAAGACCTAAGCTCATTTTTTATTAAGGCTAAGTGAAAGAGAGATAGGAAGCATATTAAATATTAAGCCTGATTTTTAACAGATATAAGATAGATTTAATACAGTATTTATAGAGCTTTACCTATACGAACCCTATAGAAACCCTCTATTATCTCTATACTAAAGCTTAATAATATATTGATCTAATCATAACCTGAAAATAATCTTATTCGTATAGTGGCCGAATTAAAAACAGGCAGATTTTTTATGATTAAAATCCCAAAAAAAGCAACGAGTAAATTTCTGTTTTTAAGTAACTTCGTCCATTCATTGTGTTTTCCAATTCAAAATGGTCAATTTTATACTTATCATATTCTGCATATGCGCCGGAATGCTGTTTAAGCATTTCAAACTCATTCCTGAAAATGCTTCTAAAAGCATTAATATTTGGGTATTGTACATCGCCTTGCCTGCAGTATCTTTTAAATATATTCCACAGATCAGTTGGAGCACTCAACTGATCTTTCCGGTGTTATCGCCTATATTAGTGGTTGCAGGAAGTTGGATATTTATGGAATTGTATTGTCGATATAAAGGCTATAGCCAACGTTCTCGGAGTACATTAGAATTATCTTCAGCGTATAGTAATACCTCTTTTATTGGGTTTCCATTGATCATCGCCTATTACGGGGAGCAAAACCTCAGCATTGCCATTATTTGTGACCAGGTCAATTTTATGCTTTTATCTACGGTAGGCATTATCTGTGCCATCAAGGGAGACCGCAGTCATAATGAAGGAATCAAAGTTGGCGCTTTATTAAAAAGGCT
This sequence comes from Sphingobacterium sp. UBA6320, assembly GCF_002440335.1. Lineage (NCBI taxonomy): Bacteria > Pseudomonadati > Bacteroidota > Sphingobacteriia > Sphingobacteriales > Sphingobacteriaceae > Sphingobacterium > Sphingobacterium sp. UBA6320. The sequence continues at coordinate 112,003 of NZ_DJTA01000030.1, forward strand.
TTTTACTTTTCCGCCCTTTATCGCTTGTGTACTTGCGGTTATACTATCACAATATGTCGACTTGGGCATAACCGAACCATTCTTTGATAAAATTGCATCAACAGTTGCTCCCTTAGCCTTGTTCTCTGTTGGCCTGCAGCTCCAGTTTAAGGGAATGAAGCGAGAGATTTCTCAGATCTCCATGACATTATTATATAAGTTGATGCTAGCCCCTGCTTTGGTTCTGCTAGCTGCTGTGGCAATGGGCATAAAAGGTGATATTGCACGTGTCAGTATTATGGAGGCAGCCATGCCCACCTTAATCACAGCAAGTATGGTCGTACAACAATTCAGGTTGAACACCAAACTGATCAACTTGATCATCGGCTTGGGCATTATTCTCAGTCTGTTTACAACTGCCCTCTGGTCTTATATCATTTCTATTTTCATTTAATCTTTTTCCGATATCGATTGCGAAGATTATTGTGGCTTATGATGTTTTAATGTCTTATTTTTAACATATTTCTTAAATACGCTAAAATATGAAAACGAATTATGAGTCACGCTACGCAATTAGCCCAAATGAATGCAAAACACTTGACACCAAGTCTTTAAGAGAGAACTTTTTAATTGAAAATATTTTTGAAGCAGATCAGATCCATTTTACCTATTCACACTATGATCGTTACATGGCAGGAGGTGCCATGCCTGTTGCAGAGAAACTAAAATTGGAAACAATACCTGCTCTACTGAAAGAGCCCTATTTCCTCAGTAGAAGAGAGTTGGGGATCATCAATGTGGGCGCAGCTGGACAAGTTGAAGTCGATGGAACCGTCTACGATCTAGCGAATAAAGAAGCTTTATATATCGGTAAAGGAGTTGAAGAGGTCTATTTTAGTAGCAAGGATGCATCAAATCCAGCAAAATTTTATCTGAATTCAACCCCTGCCCATCATGCTTTTCCGACAAAAAAAGTGACAAAAGAATCGGCAAATAAGATACAACTTGGTTCTCTTGAAACAGCTAACCATAGAACAATCAACCAGATGCTTTTGAATAAGATTGTCGATACCTGTCAGCTGCAAATGGGAATGACAGAGCTTAAGCCTGGATCTGTTTGGAATACGATGCCCGCACATACGCATGACCGTCGTATGGAAGTATATTTCTATTTTGAAGTGCCAGAAGGGCAAGCAGTCGCCCATTTTATGGGGCCAGTAGAGGAGACCCGTCATATCTGGATGAAGAATGAGCAAGCTGTGATCTCCCCGCCTTGGTCTATCCACTCTGGAGCAGGAACGAGTAATTATACCTTCATCTGGGGTATGGCAGGAGAAAATTTAGATTATGATGATATGGACAAATCTGCTATAACCAATTTAAAATAATAAGGTATGAGATCATTACTATCAGCTGTCTGTATACTTGGGAGTGCATCAAGCTTATTTGCTCAAAATACAAGCTCTTTAATTATTCAGAATCCATCAGCTTTCGAAAGAAAAGAAGTCATTAGCATTCCTTTCGAAAATTTTAAAAAGCATTTTGAATTAAAGGATAGCATTTTCTCCATTATTGATCAAGGATCAAAAAAACCGCTTATATACCAATTGGAAAAAAGAGGAAAATCAACACCTCAAAATGTTTTGATTGCTGTATATATTGCTGCTAAAGGAAAAATAGAACTTACCGTTTCGTCAGCTATTCCATCAAAAACAGCAAATAAAGTTTTTGCTCGCTATGTTCCTGAGCGAAAAGATGATTTTGCATGGGAAAACAATGTGGTTGCCTTCAGAGCTTATGGTAAAACATTGGAAGGCACTTCTGAAGATGCACAAGGGTTTGATTATTGGGCTAAACGTACTGAAGAGTTAATTATCGACGAATGGTACAGAACTGGAGACTATCATGCAGACCACGGAAAAGGCCTAGATTACTATTCTGTTGGTCAAACCTTAGGCGTTGGAGACATAGCCATCTATTTTGACAAAGAGATCCACTACACAAAACACTATCGCCAATATGAAATTTTGGACAATGGTCCTATACGGGCTAGCTTCAAATTAATCTATGAGCCTCAAGAAATAAATGGTCAAAAGATAGGGATAGAAAAAGAAATTTCCATCGATGCAGAAAGTCAATTGAGCAAAATCAATGTTCGTGTTCATAATGCGACCGCAGCCACGACACCTATTGTCATTGGTATTGCTAAACGAAAAGAAGCTAATCCAGTTATTGCAATTGATAAAAAAGCAAATTTCTTCGCGTATTGGGAACCAGAACAACATGGAAACATAACCGGAACTGCCTTATTGTTACCCGAGGTTAAGAAAGATTTTATGGACACTCCAAATCAATTTTTATGGAGCGTAACGGCAAAAAACAATCAATCGCTGACCTATTACATGGGTGCCGCATTTAATAAAGCAGGAAAAATTACATCTATGGATGCGTGGAAAAACTATTTAAATCAGGCATCAGAGCAAATTCATAAACCTTTAACCATTAGCTATAAAAAATAATGTCTATACTACAATCATTTGATTTAACAGGTAAAGTTGCCCTGGTTACAGGGTGCAAAAGAGGGATCGGTAAAGCAATGGCTGAAGCATTGGCAGAAGCTGGTGCGGATATTATCGGTGTTTCAGCTTCATTGGAACTTGAGAACTCTGCTATTCAAAAATCGGTGGAATCTCTCGGTAGAAAATTTTACGCATATCAATGTGATTTTTCAAAGCGAAAGGATCTATATGCATTTATTACAAAGGTGAAAGAACAACATCCTGTCATTGATATTTTGGTCAACAATGCGGGCAATATCTTACGTAAACCGGCTGCTGAGCATCCGGATGAATACTGGGATGAGATCATTGAAATCAATCAAAATGCACCATTTATTTTGACGAGAGAAATAGGTAAAGATATGATTTCACGTGGAACAGGAAAAGTTATTTTCACCGCATCCTTACTTTCTTTTCAAGGGGGGATCAATGTGCCGGGATATGCCGCATCAAAAGGTGCAATTGCTTCAATGACAAAAGCTTTTGCCAATGAGTGGGCTTCGCTAGGTGTCAATGTCAATGCTATTGCTCCGGGATATATTGCAACAGACAATACGGAAGCGTTGCGCGATGACCCAGAGAGATCTGCTTCTATTTTAGGTCGTATTCCTGCTGCAAGATGGGGACAGCCCCAAGACTTCAAAGGGCCGATCGTATTTTTAAGTTCTGATGCGTCTAACTACGTGGATGGAACAATTCTAACAGTCGATGGTGGCTGGATGGGTCGATAATCAAAATATGTAGCGAGGCTTTCCGCTGGAAAGCCTCGCTACTTTTTCTTTGCAACTCGAAAACCGAGGTTACTAAAAGAAGCACTGGGGTTGACCGAACCTATATATTGTGAGTTGAAGGAAGCGCAGCTATTTTTACTGCACCACCATGAGCCACCGCGCGCATGCGCTACTTTTCGCCCTTGATCTCGAACTAGCGATCCTTCGCAAAATTCAAAAACATTGCCATATATATCATATAAACCTAAAGGATTTGCTTTGAATGATTTAACAGGTGAGGTATATAGAAAACCATCTGTCGTATCGGCAACTAAATGATTTCTTCCGTGCCATATATTAGCATAATCCATGATGTTATCTAACTCTACACCTTCAAAATATTTGGTTTGCGAGCCCGCTCTTGAAGCTACTTCCCATTCCTCTAATGATGGTAGACGAACTCCTGCCCATTCGCAATAGGCTAATGCATCACGATAGGATATACACGTTACGGGATGATCCATCTTTTCTTCAATGTCCCCCCTGCTTGTTCCATTTGGGAACCGCCAATAAGCCGTACTATCCTGTAGCCATCGAAATTCTGCTAAACCTGGTTCAAAGACCATAGCATTGTGATATCGTTCTGCCAACGTGATATAATTGGTCGAACCCACAAATGCTGCAAATGCCTCATTTGTTAATTCGGTCTCAGCGATTGAAAAAGCAGATAGACTGACAACTCTACGCGGGTTATCTAAACTGAGTGTGTCGCCTAATATATAGGTGCCTGCTCCTATGTCTATAAACCGTTGCTCTTGTGCAAAGGATTGACTGGTGCAAATAACGATTCCGAGCAGTAAAATCCAGACTTTCTTTATCATTTTGAAATCTTCTCTTTATAGTAACGACTTGCACGTTCACATATTAAATCTTCATTTGCTTTGTTATAATTCAGGAAAGAATAATAATTAGCATCAGGACCATATAACTTCTGGTAAGATGTTGATTTCAAAAACTCATCGTACTCTCCTCGTTTCATTAAAAGCATCAATAAGGTTAATGCATCCTTATCTTGAGCGGTGCTTTTGACATAACTAATGATAAAGGGAATCATTTGCCAAGCATTCATCTCTAAGATTGCTTCTTTATAATTTATCCCCATTCGTTTACTACGCACAACCGATTCTTCAATGAGTTTCATCACAGAGTCGCGATTTTCGATCAGAAAATCGGCTTGTCTTTGACTCCAGCTCGCTTCATTAAATCCTGTTTCCAATTGACTGAAAATCCTTTTTTGAATATCGTTCTGGTATTCTGGAATAGCGCAGTTCTGTTGGCTCATCTCAGCATGGATCATGACATAGGTAAACTTTTCTCTTAGACTTAGTGCTTTAAATTGTGCTGCGCTTATAGCTTCTATACCACCGTCCGAACTGCCCAATGGATCTTCTTTAAATGTAATGGTTTCGATCAAATTCTTTACTTTGGCTAACCCATAAGGCGGTATAGTCATTTTAGTGCGCAATTCGTAACCTTTTTCATCTCTAGTATAAGAACTGCCATCAACCTCATTCGATTGAGCAAAGGCGTTCATAAAGCCAAATAATAAGATAAGTAATAGTACGTGAGTTCTCATCGTTTTTTCTTTAAAAATAATCAAAACTGTTGAATTAAATGTTTGTTGAATATATGAATAAACTGTTAGAGGAAAACTGCTTACTGATGGTGGTATCATCGAGCACATATTTCAATTTTTTTATATTTATTATCTTGGCTTGTCACATTTAAAAAAATATCAAAACAAATTACATGATACTACAATCAAAAAACAGAACGATGTCAAACAGCTTTGCCCTACTTTTAGTATGTTCACTTTTTTTATATTCTTGTCAAAACGGGATTAAAGAAAAAATCAAGAATGATGATATCATTGAGTTCCAAAAAGATGATGAGGTGATGAATCACGCGATCGATGAAGCCAATAAGACTTTTAAAAATTTTGATATCGCATTTCAACAGCCTCAGGAAGGATATGAAAGTTTTGCTATTAAAGTCAAATTCGATACTGAAGACGGTGGTGGTGAACACATCTGGATTGGGGATTTAACATCTGATGGAAAATCGTACAGTGGCACTGTTAATAATGAACCTCAATTGACAAAGGCCGTAAAATTTGGAGATCGAGTCACCATAGACCCTAAAACCATTTCTGACTGGATGTATTTGGATAAAGGAGTTTTGCGAGGGGGTTATACGATTCGCGTGATGAAAAATAACTTGTCGGATGATGAAAGGAAAGCTTTTGACCAGGAGGTCGGCTTTATCATTGAAGATTAGTATTTCATAAAAAAGAGCGAAACTGGGTTTCGCTCTTTTTTATGAATATAAGCCTTTTTTCTCGATAAAATCTAAGACTTTGTCTGGAGTATAGAATTTGATATTTTTACCTTCTTTGATCGATTTTCTTAGAAAAGTTGAAGATAGTTCCATCATAGGTGTCTGAGTCATCGTGATCGATGGATGGTCTTTCATGGTATTGCCACTATATCCTGGTCTTGGATAGACGTAGATGTGGTAATCTCTTAAGATGACATCACTGTTCTTCCATTTGGAAAAGGTTTCCAAGTTGTCCTCCCCCATAATCAAAACAAAATCATGTGAAGGATATTTCTCAGCTAGATGCGTCAACGTATCAATGGTATAAGAGGGTTGCGGCAAACCAAACTCGATAGCACTCACTTTTAAATTGTCGGTATCTTCTATCGCTAGATTGACCATCTCCAGCCGATCGTACATATTTCCTAGGCTTTCCTTCTTCTTAAACGGATTTTGTGGAGATACCACAAACCATACCTCGTCCAATTCTGTATAATTAGCCATATAATTAGCAATAATTAAATGACCTACATGCACGGGATTAAAAGATCCGAAGAATAAACCAACCTTAGCCATGACTACTTGTTCAAAAATTCCATCACCAATTTTTCTGCCTCAACAACCGCTACATCCAAGTCATAATTTTTCAATATGACATCAAATTTATCAGCATACGATAATTCTGATTCTGCTTTTGCAAATCGTTCCTGTAATTTTTCTTCAGAATCGGTTCCTCTTCCACGAAGACGTTCTTTTAATACTTCCAGGGATGGAGGTTGCACAAAAATAGATAGGGCCTCATCTGGGAACTTAGAACGTAAGCGTAATCCACCGATCACATCAATATCAAATATAACGTGTTTACCTTTTGCCCAGATGCGTTCTACTTCCGAACGCAGTGTGCCATAAAAGGTACCGGAGTAAACTTCTTCAAATTCGATAAATTCTTGTTTGGCAATTTTATGCAGAAAGTCTTCTTTTGAAATAAAGTAATAATCTTTACCATCTATTTCTTCACCGCGAGGCTCTCGTGTACTTGCTGAAATGGAAAATTCCAACTTATCACTATGTTTACTTAATAAACTTTTTACTATTGTTGTTTTACCTGCGCCCGATGGTGCGGAGAATATAATTAACTTACCTGCCATTCCTATAATACGTTGAGCAATTGCTCTTTAATTTTTTCTAATTCTTCTTTCATTTTTACCACGATCTGCTGAATTCCAGCGTGGTTTGCTTTTGATCCCAAGGTATTGATCTCTCTGCCCATTTCCTGAGATATAAATCCTAATTTCTTACCGTTGGAATCCGATGCGGTCAAAGCTTTTTGAAAATAACGACAGTGTGAACGTAACCGTACTTTCTCTTCTGTGATATCTAATTTATCGATATAATAAATCAACTCCTGCTCAAAACGATTTTTATCTACGTTTTCCTTGCCCACTGTATCCTCTAGATAATGACCGATACGTTCTCTGATTAAAGGAATACGATCCATCTCTACAGATTCGACTTCTGTTAAATAAGTTAATATCAATTCAACACGTTCAGTCAGGTCTTGCGAAAGCACTGCACCTTCGTCTGCTCTGAAAAGGTTGAAGTGATCTACTGCAGCATAAAATGCTTCTAATAATAATTTTGACTCTTCTTCATCAACTTCATTATCATTATTGGCAATTACCTCCGGCATATTAAGGGCTAATTCGAAAAGAGAAACTTGTTTGTCACCCAATTCAAAGGCAATCTGTTGTAGTTGGGTATAATATTTTTTTAGCAAATCTGCATTTATAGTAGATGCTTTTGCTGTTTGATCAGTATATTCAACATTCACATACAGGTTTACCTTACCTCTTTCGATCAGTTTACTACACTCTGTACGTAACGTCAATTCCTTGTCTGAAACTGCTTTGGGTAAGCGAAGATTCAATTCAAGAAATTTAGAATTCAAGGATTTAATCTCGACACTGTACTTAACTTTTCCATTGTCTTTTACAGCGGTGCCGTATCCTGTCATTGATTTTATCATATGCAAAGGTAAGAAACATTCCAATAATGTATAATATCAAGACTATAAATTGATTAATTTACCAATCATGCTTAGCAATAATGACGCATAAATAGCTTTTTTGATTACCTTTCTTACCTACCGTGACATAGCCAATACCAATATCGTATAAAGATGCATTCCACTGATCCATGCCCAATAAGTGTTTTCGATGATGATATCCTGGTGCTTCCTTCCCGATGATGAGTCCCTTGATTCCCTCACTCGCAGTCGGCCAATTCCAAGCAATGGATTCAAAATTATTTGCTTTTTTATTTTTCAGCCAACTTGCATTTAATTCATAACCTGACTTTTGAATGTAATGATTGGGACCGATTCCGTCCGGATTAACATGGTCAAAATAATTTCTTTTGGCCATATCTTCGGCACGATCTTCAGCAACAGCCGCTAGTTTTTTATTCCAATTCAATGGTTTTCTGGTCACCTTATCCAAATTGAATAAACCGAGTTTCTTTTTATAACGTTCGGGATGCAGACGGATATCATTTAGAAGTTCAAATGCTGCTTTAGCCTGTTTTTTTTCAACTCGAACTTGCGCAGATGAACATGTAAACACGAAACTGAGAAAGATAAAAAGTAGATTCTTCATACACATATTTATATAAAGCAGACTCCAAAAATAATAATTGGTTTAGGCCTTTCTTGATTTTTTTGTGTTCAGTACCTGTATAAGCATGGGAAACAGGCTGATAAAAATAATGACAAGTACGACGATCGAAAAATGGTTTTTAAAGAATGAGAGTTGACCAAAGAAATATCCTGCGAATAGAAATAAGGTTACCCAGAGAAAACCTCCAAGCATGTTATAAGTTCCAAATTGACGGTAGGGCATCTTACTTATCCCCGCAACAAATGGGGCAAATGTGCGCACAATGGGTACAAATCGTGCATAGATAATTGTTTTGGAACCGTGCTTTAAATAGAAGGATTGGGTCCGGTCCAAATATTGGGGTTTAAAAATGTTAGATCCAGTTCTGAATACGCGCTGTCCTAAATATTTTCCGATTTCATAATTGACAAAATCACCAAGAACAGCTGCAGATACTAAAACAAACCAAAATAAAAGTAATGATAACCCGCTCTCAGGAATAGCAATGATAGCCCCTAGAGCAAATAAGACAGAGTCTCCCGGCAAAAATGGAGCAACCACTAATCCTGTTTCTGCAAATACAATTAAAAATAAAAGGAGATAAGTCCATCCTTCATACTCATGCACGATCTGCACCAAGTGTCTATCGATATGTAAAATAAAATCAACAATATTGGTCATGATCTCCATACATCGAGTTCTTTTGAATAAACGGCTAGGTATCTACTACAGTATCTTTCTATCCAATAATTTGATCCGTTGCTACTCAGATCATAATTGACTATATAAAAAAAGGAAGCTTTTAAGCTTCCTTTTTCTTTTTAAATTTTTCTTTTACGACTTCAAAGACAATCGGCAATATGGATAATAGAATAATCAATAAGACCACTTTTGAAAAATTATCTCTAATAATCGGTATGTTTCCTAAGAAATAACCCGCTAACGTAATTCCAACTACCCAAAGAACTGCGCCAATAACATTATAGGTTATAAAAGTACCATAATGCATTCTGCCAATACCTCCGACAAATGGTGCTAAAGTTCTTACAATAGGAACAAAGCGCGCAATGACAATTGTCTTGCTTCCATATTTCTCATAGAATGCATGAGTTTTCTGAATCTGCTCGTCCTTAATGACTTGTTTTCCAAAAAGTTTAAACTTGGTCATCTGCATACCAAAACGTTTCCCAATCGAGTAATTAAGCGAATCTCCCGATATCGCAGCTACCAGTAGGATGACGATCATCAACCAAACATTCAATTCGTTGGGCTGAGCAGCAAGCATACCGGATGCAAAAAGTAAGGAATCTCCTGGTAAAAATGGCATTACCACTACTCCTGTTTCGACAAAAATAATCAAAAACAAAATGAGGTAAGTCCAAGTTTTATAATCATTTACAATTTCTAGTAAATGTTTATCAATATGCAGAATAAAATCAATGATATGCGTGATAACTTCCAAAGCAGTCTGAATTAACCTATGTTATTTAACATAACCGGCATAACCAGCATTAAAATATCTTCATTTTCTTCTGCTACTGCTGGAATTAATAATCCGGCACGGTTTGCTGTACTCATTTCGATCACAACTTCCTCACTTGCCAAATTATTCAACATCTCTACTAAAAATTTAGCGTTGAAGCCTATCTCCATATCTTCTCCTTCAAACTGACAGCCTAAACGTTCATGAGCTTCATTAGAAAAATCTAAATCTTCTGCTGAGATATTTAATTCGCTACCAGATATTTTCAAACGTACCTGATGTGTCGTCTTATTGGCAAAAATAACAACACGACGTAGCGTATTTAAGAATAATAAACGATCAACAGTTAATTTATTTGGATTGACTTGTGGAATGACAGCTTCATAATCTGGGTAACGCTCGTCAATCAAACGACAAATTAAATTAATGTTACCAAAACTGAAGAATGCATTGGTTGAATTGTATTCAATTGATACATTAATATCTTCAGAAGGTAAAGAAGATTTCAGTAAGGATAATGCTTTTTTTGGAAGGATCAACGACGCTGGCTTTTCAACACCTATATCAGATCTTCTATAACGGACCAATTTATGTGCATCTGTCGATACAAATGTAATTGCTTTGTCTCCCAATTGAACTAAAACACCTGACATCGCTGGTCTCAATTCGTCGTTACTGACAGCAAAGATGGTTTTGCTGATTGCTTCTGCCAATATCGGAGCAGGCATGTTTACGGTATGAGCATTATCAATTACAGGTATCTTAGGGAAATCCTCAGGATTTTCACCACTCAATTTATATTTACCATCACCAGCACTGATTTCAATGGCTAATGTGTTGTTGTCAACAAAAAAGGCAACGGGCTGATCGGGTAGGGTTTTTAAAGTCTCGATTAAAATTTTAGAAGGCATCGCTACTTTTCCTTCTTCTTTAGCCTCAATTTGCAATGACGTAACCATACTTGTTTGCAAATCTGTTGCAGAAATCGTTAACGTATTGTCTTTTATTTCAAAAAGAAAGTTCTCTAATATGGGTAGAACTGTACTACTACTTGAAGCGCCATTAATAGCTTGAAGTTGTTTTAATAAAATCGATGTGGATACTATAAATCTCATTTCCTAAAATTATGAATTATATCTGCAATAATACGCAAAAGAATCTACATTTTTTAATCAGCGGTATGCAAATCACGTAATAGTGGCTTTCAAAACAAAATCAATATTGAAGACACTAAATCATTGGATTTCAATAAAATTAATGTCATTTAAGCCAATTATATTTTGTTTATAAATAAATGCTGTCTATTATTTATTACATTTGTATAGACTAGCAGTAGTATATGCAATTTAAAGAAATAATTGGACATGATTTAGTTAAAGCACATCTGATCAGCACAGTTCGTGATAACCGTGTTAGTCATGCTCAACTATTTCTTGGTCCAGAAGGATCTGGTTCTTTGCCTTTGGCTTTGGCTTATGCGCAATTAATCAATTGCGAAAATAAATTAGAGGATGATAGTTGTGGTCAATGTGCTTCTTGTCGAAAATACAGTAAGCTTATTCACCCTGATTTACATTTTTCATATCCTTTCATTGCCAAACACAAAGATGATCATGCTGCTACATTTATGGACAATTGGCGTAAGGCGTTTTTTAATAATCCATATTTGGGTTTAGAAAATTGGCGACAACAACTTGATGCAGAAAATAAGCAAGTTAATATCAATATTGCGGAGGCACATGAAATCATTAAAAAACTAAGTCTGAAGTCTTTTGAAGCTGAATATAAGGTCCTCATCATGTGGCTTCCTGAATATTTAGAAAAAGAAGGCAATGCTTTATTAAAACTGATTGAAGAACCACCTGAAAAAACATTATTTCTGTTGGTTGCTGAGAATCAAGAAAAAATATTAAATACCATTATTTCAAGAACGCAGCTTGTCAAAATCAATAAGTTGAGCCATCAGGCTATTACTTCTTATTTAATTGAAAGTAAACATCTTGAAGAATCAGAAGCGAGAGAGATTGCTTTTATAGCGGACGGCAACGTTCAAGAGGCTATAAATATGATTGATCTACATACCAATAATCATTTTGACCTTTTAGTGAGATGGTTACGTTTGGTCGTACAAGATTCGGGTTTAAATATCATTAGCATTTGCGAGGATGAATTAGCTAAATTGGGTCGAGAGAATCAAAAAACATTTTTGATGTATGCCATTAATATCATGCGTCAAATTGTTTTAATTAAACAAGACCTATCCAGTTTGGTTTTCCTTCCTTCGCATGAACTTGATTTTGTCAACAAGTTTGCTACTCATTATACCCTTGAACAAATTGAAGAGACAATCAACTTGTTTGAAACGACACATTATAGTGTAGAAAGAAATGCAAATCCTAAAATATTATTTTTAGATTTATCTTTGCAATTAGTATTAATGTTTAAATACAAAACGTTTCCGAAAGGAACTCAATATATATAGAAAACTATGGGATGTGGCAGTTGCTCATCCGGCGGAGGTTGTGGAAGTACGACGACAGTGGGCGGTACTCCAGCAGGTTGCCAAAATAATGGCTCTTGCATGACTAGCGGATGTAATAAATTAGATGTATATGACTGGCTATCTGATATGGATATGCCATCCAACTATAAACCTTTTGACATTGTAGAAGTTCGATTTAAGGGATCGAGAAAGGATTTCTTTATCAATTCTGACAATTTATATTTAGAAATTGGTGAAATGGTTGCTGTAGAACCTACTACAGGCGGATATGACATTGGACATGTTTCTCTAACAGGAGAGCTGGTTCGCTTACAATTGAAGAAAAACAATGTAAGTTTAGAAAGTGTTACCAAGAAAATTTATCGTAAACCTACAGAGCTAGATGTTGAAAAATTCAACATCGCAAAGGATTTGGAATGGGAGACTATGCATAAAGCTAGAAATCTGGCTTTAGAATTGGGTCTTTCTATGAAAATATCGGATGTAGATTATCAAGGTGATAAAACCAAGGCTACTTTCTATTATACGGCAGAGGGCCGTGTCGATTTCCGTGAACTGATCAAAAGAATGGCTGAATCATTCCGGATCCGGATTGAAATGCGTCAAATAGGTATGAGACAGGAAGCAAGTCGCCTCGGTGGAATTGGTTCTTGTGGTCGAGAATTGTGCTGTTCAACCTGGTTGACAGATTTCAAAACAGTCTCCACTTCGGCAGCAAGATATCAAAATCTATCGCTGAATACCTTAAAATTAGCCGGTCAATGTGGTAAATTAAAATGCTGCTTAAACTACGAACTGGATAGTTATATGGATGCCTTAAAAGACATTCCAAATAATATAGACCGCATCGAAACAACGAAAGGTAATGCATATTTGCAAAAAACCGATATTTTCAAAAAAATGATGTGGTTCTCTTATCCGGGAGCTGAAAGCTGGATTGCACTACCGGTTGATCATGTTAAAGAATTGATCGAAAAAAATAAACAGGGAATCAAAGTGGAAGAATTGGTCACTACTATCGAAGTTGAGATCAAAGAAGAAAAAATTATTAATTACGATTACGAAAATGTAGTAGGTCAAGATAGCCTAACGCGTCTGGACGAAAAAAATAAAAGAAAACGTAATAATAAAAGTAAAGCTAAGCCCAATAATAGAGCTAGAGGTTCTTCCGACCAAACGGTAAAGGCACCGGTAGTAAAAACCGAGAAACCACAACAGAAGCAAGATAAAGCTCCAAAAGTAGTTGCTACAGATAAAAATACGTCAGCGACTCAAAGTAAAGAGGGAGCAACAAATAGACCCAAAAGAAGATTCAATAAGAATCGAAATAACAGAAATAAGGGCAATAATTCTGCTCCTTCGGCAGAGTAATAAGTTTATGATAGTAGTTGGCGAGCATCATGATGCTCGCCAACTTAATATACTCAAATGAGCATGAAAACATATACTTTTCTAATGAGTTGTATCCTATTATCACTATTTGTGTCATGTGATTCCAATACAATTATAGATGAAAACGTAAGCATTCCTAAAAGAGCGTGGGATCATACTAATAGACCAACCTTTAAAGTTCATATCACCGATATTTCTAAAAAGTATGATGTTTTGTTAAATGTTCGACATACCGCAAATTATCCCTATGCTAATCTTTTTATTTTGGTGTATGAGAAAGGACCTCGTACAAAGGAATATATTTTTAGAAAAGAGCTTAAATTAGCTCAATTAGATGGCAAATGGACAGGAAAAAGTGCAGGATCTCTCTATACACAGCAAAGTCTTATCCATCAAGATTATGTATTTCCTGATACTGGAGTATATCACTTCAGTTTTGAACAAAACATGCGCGACAATCCCTTATTGGAAATCTCTGATGTAGGCTTGAATATTACAGGTAATTGATCATGAAGGTCTTCCGTTTACTTTTATTTCCTTTCTCCATACTCTATGGACTTGTGATCTGGATTAGAAATAGATTATTTGATCTGCAGATATTGAAATCTAAATCTTATCCGATTACGACAATTGTGGTCGGTAATCTTGCCGTTGGAGGAACAGGGAAAAGTCCAATGACCGAATTTATTGTCAAACTGCTTCAAAATAAACGTCAGATCGCCACTTTAAGCCGAGGATATGGCCGCAAAACTAAAGGTTTTAAATATGTTGAGGTATCCTCAATGGCTGATGAAGTTGGTGACGAACCTCTCCAATTTAAAAATAAATTTCCAGACCTTACAGTAGCTGTTTGTGAAGATCGATGTCATGGTGTGGAAACATTAATGGATAAACATGATGTCATTGTATTGGATGATGCTTTTCAACACCGCAGATTGAGACCTAAGTTTTCGATCCTCTTATTTGAGTTTACCTCTTGTCTGCATCCTATGTTTGTATTGCCCATGGGCAATTTTAGAGATCTTCCAGGAGAATCCAGTAGAGCTAACCTTATTGTGGTCACTAAGACGCCATCAAATGCTACTCCTGATCAAAAAGAACGCATCAAAAAAACTTTAAGTAAAAAGAGTGGAACTACATCGGTCTTCTTTACTTCTATTGTCTATGGCAATGCTATTCCGATAACCAAACAATCCATTCAAATAAGCAGCAATACGGCTGTTTTGTTGGTCACTGGTATAGCGAATCCACTACCGTTAATAAAGTACCTTAAACCTCTTGTAAAGGATGTTGAGCACCTGTCCTATTCCGATCACTATGCTTTTAAATTAAGTGATATCTTAATCTTTAAACAGCGATTCGAAGAAATGGCAAATGACAATAAAATAATCATAACAACAGAAAAAGATGCTCAGCGACTACGCAATCCTGAATTTTTAAATGTCTTACGTGATCTCCCAATCGCCTACATTCCCATCGAAATTGCTTTTGAAGATGAGCATAAACAACTGTCATTTGAAAAAAATATTCTATCTATCTGTGACATAAGTGTTAATGAATCTTAAATTTTAATAATCTCTAAACTTTGCTATTTAATTTTTGTCTTTTTACTAGTTGTCGTTAAGTGGACGGCAGCACGGATCAATAATAAAAAAGATATGAAAAATTTAAAATTAGCTTTATTTGGCATGATGGCGCTTTTTGCTACAGCAACTGTAGCACAAGAAAAACAAAGTAATCCGGGATGGCAAAGAACACCTGAAGATCAAGCAAAGAATACGGTAGAACAATTGGATAAACAATTAAAACTATCACAGAACCAAAAAGACTCCATCTATGTATACGCGCTAGATATGTCTAAAAAACAACAAGACCTATTCAAAAATACGGATGATCGTAAAGCAGCTTTTGAAAAAATTCAGCCGTTGAGACAGACCACAGATGCAAAAATTAAATCTTTCTTAAGTCCTGAACAAAGCAAATCTTATGATATACTGCAAAAAGAAATGCAAGAACGCAGACAGCAAAGACAAAAATAGCATGGAAATAGATTATTGGTATTCAGCATGCAGTAAAATAGCTATTAACAATAATGATCTAAATATGAGATAGTTAATTCATATTTTTTGTTAAAAATTTGTTAAAGTAACATATTTGATACAATAATTGGAGGTGATTGGGAGTTTTAGTTGTAGAATTTTAGTTATTGAATATTTACATTAAAACATAGCAATCATGAAAAAATTATTTTTAACAGGAATCGGATTCTTCTTAGCATTGAGTTTAACATTTGCACAACAAGTGACTCCAGAAGAACATGCTACTCAGGTAACAACCGAATTGACTCAAAAATTAAGTTTGACAGATGAGCAAAAAACTGCGGCTTATACCATTACGTTAGATCAAGCAAAAGCTGAATCTGCTTTATTGGGTGACACCACAGCAACGAAAGAAGTTTTGGTAGAACAAATCAATAAATTGCAAGCTGAGGCTGATGTAAAGGTAAATGCCTTATTGACAGAAGACCAAAAAGAATTATTCAAAAAGGTAGTGGAAGAAAGACCTGCTAAGGTAATACCAGAAGTAGCTCCTCAGCCCGTGAAAGAAGAAAAGAAAGAGAACACTGAAGAGACCAACACCACACCATAGTCATTAAGAACTTGTTCATAAACATTATCCATTTGGATAAAAAAAAGGGATTCTGATTAGAATCCCTTTTTTATTTGCGCTGCTGTAAGTGATATTAAGCTTTAAGCTTTTTCATGATATCATTTACATATGTTTTAAATTTCTTATCGGTTTCGATTAGATCTTCTACGGTCTGACATGCATAAATAACGGTAGAGTGATCTCTTCCTCCAAAGAAAGAACCGATCGTTTTTAAGGATGATTTGGTATGATTCTTGGCCAAATACATCGATATCTGTCTTGCCTGTACAATTTCCCTTTTACGGACTTTAGATTTAACCATTTCCACAGGAACTTCAAAATACTCACAAACAAGTTTTTGAATGAATTCCATTGATATTTCTTTATGGGTGTTCTTAACAAAATTCTTAAGCATTGATTTAGCTAAATTTAAATCAATCTCTTTTTTGTTTAATGTTGATTGTGCCAATAAAGAAACCATAGCTCCTTCTAACTCACGAACACTATTGTCAATCTGATTAGCAACATATTCTACTACATTTTCAGGTAATTCAATACCATCAGAATACATTTTCTTTTTCAAAATTGCCATTCTTGTTTCCAAATCTGGAATCTGAATATCTGCAGATAAACCCCATTTGAAACGGCTTAATAAACGTTCTTCTAATCCTGCTAAATCTTTAGGAGCTTTATCAGATGTTAAGATGACTTGTTTTCCTGACTGATGTAAATGATTGAATATATGGAAGAATATATCCTGCGTTTTTTCTTTACCGGCAAAATTATGTACATCATCCATAATGATGACATCCATTGCTTGATAAAAATTGACAAAGTCGTTAATCGTATTATTTTTTAGTGAGTCTACAAACTGTTGACAAAATTTCTCACAAGAAACGTAGATGACCAGTTTATCCGGTAAGTTTCTTTTGATTTCATTTCCGATTGCTTGCGCTAAGTGTGTTTTCCCTAGTCCTACTGCACCATAAATCATCAATGGATTGAATGATGTGCCACCTGGTTTATTTGCTACAGCAAAGCCTGCAGAACGTGCAAGACGATTACACTCTCCCTCAATGAAATTGTCAAAAGTATAATTTTGATTCAATTGTGGGTCAACTTGCAATTTTTTTAGTCCAGGAATTACAAATGGATTTTTGATGTCCTTATTTAAAGATACAGGTACGGGAATAGATTGTTTCTTACCTTCTGCTCCATTGCCGTTAGATGGGATATTAGTCGTATAAGGAATAGATGCTGAAGACTTCTCTACCACAATATTGTATTCCAACCTACCTTGTTCTCCTAAGAACTTTTTTACTGTCTTACGCAAGATGCCAACATAGTGTTCTTCTAACCACTCGTAAAAAAATAAACTAGGTACTTGAATAGTCAAAACGTCACCCTCCAAACGTACTGCTTTCACAGGCTCAAACCAGGTTTTAAAACTTTGCGCTGGTATATTGTCTTTGATTATTGCAAGACAATTATTCCAAACACTTGTACTCGTTTTTTCCATTCTAAAATTCTTAATAAGTTGATTTCCAATAAGCGACCAAAAAAATGTTGATAACTTTCTCTTAAGACGAAGATGACAAAAAAAAATCAGCTAAAAAACTAAAATTTAAAATTAATTTAAATTCATTAGTAACCAAATAGTTATATTAAAAAATTCACTTTTTTTAACAAAAAAATTAGCTTAATTTTTTTTTATTAACATTCCAAATTTTTTATTACTTTTTTCTTTTTTTTATAGTTTATGGTCTATTTTTAACACTATAATTCCTGCGCATCACTGACTACTAAAGCGAGAACTGAATCCAGTTAATCCATAGAAATGTTACCATTGATGTAACGACGTTTATAATAAGGAATCTTCCTAAAGTTAAGCAAAAAAAAAGAGGAATCATCATAAGATGGTTCCTCTTTTTTTTGTTTTATGATGATAAGAATCTAGCTGACCATAGCATCCGTTTTAATAGCTTTTGCAAGCTTTCTACATTCCGTAGCAATGGCTTGGGCATCATAGTACGCGATACTCCATTGATCCTGCTGTTCGGCATGTTCTATGATCGTATCGGGGATACCTAATCGCACAACTTTACTGTTATAGTGGTGATCTGCCATAAATTCTAGAACAGCAGAACCGATACCGCCTTGTAGACAACCATCTTCTACTGTTATAATATGTTCAAATTTCTGAAATACTTTATGTAACAGCTCTTCGTCCAATGGCTTAGCAAATCTTAAATCGTAATGCGCAGGATGAATTCCTTCTTCGGATAGTTGCAAAATTGCTTTACTTGCTTCGTTCCCTATTGCTCCAAATGTTAAAATTGCAACGGATTCACCATCCTGAATCAATCTACCTTTACCAATTTCAATTTCTTTAAAAGGTTTTTTCCAATCAACCATTACACCATTACCTCTTGGATAACGGATTACAAAAGGACCTTTATTTTCCAATTGAGCCGTGTACATCAAATTACGCAGCTCTTCCTCGTTCATGGGTGCCGAAACCGTCATATTGGGTATGCAGCGCATAAAAGCAATATCATAAGCACCATGATGCGTAGGACCATCTGCTCCAACTACTCCCGCACGATCCAAGCAAAAAACAACGTTTAGATTTTGCAAGGCAACATCATGTATAACCTGATCAAATGCACGTTGCATAAACGATGAGTAAATATTACAGAAAGGCATTAGCCCTTGAGTTGCTAATCCCGCACTGAAGGTAACGGCATGCTGCTCGGCGATACCAACATCAAATGCACGATCAGGAAAAGCTTTCATCATAATATTCATCGATGAGCCCGATGGCATAGCGGGTGTAATACCTACTATTTTAGCATTCGTTTCGGCCAATTCGACCAATGTATTACCAAATACATCTTGATATTTTGGCGCAGTTGGTTTGTCCTGCGCAGATTTCTTGATTTCACCAGTGATTTTATCAAATAGACCTGGCGCATGCCATTTGGTTTGATCCTTTTCCGCTAAAGCGTACCCTTTTCCTTTAACTGTTACACAATGTAACAACTTAGGTCCAGGAATATGTCTAAGATCTTCCAATGTCTTAGCTAGTTTTTTGACATCATGACCATCAACAGGTCCAAAATATCTAAAATTTAACGATTCAAATAAATTAGCATTCTTGAGTAATGTTCCTTTTATGCTTTTCTCAAGCTTTTTAACCGCTCCTAAAGCATTAGGTCCCATTTCTGATATCTTAGATAGTACAGACGCGATATCATCTCTAAACCGATTATAACGCTTAGAGGTGGTGATACTGGTCAAATACTCTTTTAGTGCACCGACATTGGGGTCAATAGACATACAGTTATCATTGAGAATAACCAACAGATTTGATTTCTCAATACCCGCATGGTTTAACGCTTCAAACGCCATACCACCGGTCATCGCTCCATCACCTATAATTGCAATGTGCTGACGGTCTTTTTCTCCTTTTATCTGAGATGCTACTGCCATTCCAAGTGCTGCAGAAATAGACGTAGAAGAATGCCCTACACCAAATGCATCATATATGGATTCGCCTCTTTTGGGAAATCCGGATATACCGTTAACAATTCTATTCGTATGAAAAGAATCTCGACGTCCTGTCAATATCTTGTGACCATAGGCTTGATGACCTACGTCCCATATCAATTGATCATAAGGAGTATTCATGACATAATGTAATGCCACCGTCAATTCAACAACGCCCAAACTAGCTGCAAAGTGACCACCATTAACAGAAACTAAATCAATGATATATTGACGCAATTCCTGACTAACTTGTTCTAATTGGTCTTCCTTGAGTTTTTTAAGATCAGAGGGATCATTGATTTTACTTAATAAATCTCCAGCATCAAACTGCATAGTATTGCTAATTACTTTAAAATATGGATACAAAATAACAATTTATTTATCATAACTTGGGTATTAATAACACTTTTTGTATTAGAATACTCAACAGTTGTAGAAGCTTTTAGTTTTAATAGTTTGAAATAAAAATGATTGTATAATTATGTAATTTTGTTTTTGATATGCAAGTAGAAGAAGGATACGAAATAAAATTACCACAGTTTGAAGGTCCATTTGACCTCCTCTTATTTTTTATTGAAAGAGATGAATTAAATATTCATGAAATACCTATTTCCAAAATAACGGATGATTTTCTATCCTACGTCAATCAGCTGCAGGCTTTGGATATGGAGATGGCCAGTGAATTTATTTTTGTGGCTTCGACCTTAATGCGTATTAAAGCAAAAATGCTTCTCCCAAGACCCGAATTGGATGATGATGAAAATGAAATTGATCCTAAAGAAGATCTGATTCAAAAATTGATTTTATACAAACAGTTTAAAGATACCTGTGAAGATTTAAAATTACTGGAAGATGAACGCTTCAAATTGTACAAAAGGGGAAATATCAATTATGATATTAAATTAGCTAGACCTGTAGTAAGTACTGGAGAAGAATTAAACAGTTTTGATTTATATAAATTGATGATGGTCTATGAACGTATGATGTTTCAATATAAGAATAGACCTCAAGAGGTAAAGCATACCGTGATCAGACATCCTTATACCATAGAGCAACAGAAAAAAGCGATTGCTGATCTTATTGAAATAAACAACCAATTGGATTTTCAATATATTCTTAAAAATTCTGAAAATAAAGTACAATTCGTATACAACTTCTTAGCGATACTCGAAATGTTGCAACAGAAATTATTGCAGATTGAAGTCGGTCTTGGTTACAATGAGTTCAGTATCCGAAAACGAAATGAAGATGAATTTGATTTAATGGATCTTGAAGAAGAATTAGCCGTTTAATAAAAAAGCAGATCATGATGATGATCTGCTTTTTTATTAAAATCAATGTGATGATTAATCTTTAAATGCATTCCAACCTTGAGCGGTGATAGGATAAACTTTTCCAGATTTAGCAATCATTTGGCATCCTTCGCTCGGTTGTGTAATATGACCAATAATCGTAATATCCATAGATCCTTTTATTTTATCATAATCGGATTGTGGTATGGTAAATAATAATTCATAATCTTCACCTCCATTGAGTGCACAGACTGTTGGATCAAGTCCAAATTCTCGCGCTGTTTCGTAAGTCATCGAATCCAACGGTATTTTTTCTTCATACAATTTGCAACCTTTGTCCGAAGCCTCACAAATATGGATGATCTCGGAAGCTAAGCCATCCGATACATCGATCATCGCATTGGGCTTTACTCCAATCTCAGCAAGTAACTCAACAATATCTCTTCTAGCCTCAGGTTTCAGTTGACGTTCTACGATATAATCTTT
The DNA here is from genome assembly GCF_002440335.1 of Sphingobacterium sp. UBA6320. Lineage (NCBI taxonomy): Bacteria > Pseudomonadati > Bacteroidota > Sphingobacteriia > Sphingobacteriales > Sphingobacteriaceae > Sphingobacterium > Sphingobacterium sp. UBA6320. The sequence continues at coordinate 133,634 of NZ_DJTA01000030.1, forward strand.
GCCTTCCAAGTCAGGCTGTATATTAGGGTTCTCTAGGAAGATATTTTTTTCGCGCTCTAATAACTGCAGCCCTACATAAGCACCGCCCAGATCGCCTGAAACGCAGAGTAAATCTCCTTCTTGTGCTCCTGATCGATAAGCGATCTGATCTTCATCAGCAAAACCAATACTCGTTACAGAAATGACTAATCCTTGTACTGATGCAGAAGTATCTCCTCCGATCAGATCGACATTGTATTTTTTACAAGCAATCAATGCGCCCTGATAAATTTCTTCTACAGCTTCTAATGGGAATTTTGAAGATAGACCTATTGAAAATGTAATCTGTGAAGCCTTTCCATTCATGGCATAGATATCACTCAAATTGACTTGAACAGCTTTATAGCCTAAATGCTTTAAGGGTACATACCGTAAATCAAAATGGATCCCTTCCAGTAGGAGATCTGTTGATATTAAAGTTTTCTTATTCGAAAAATCCAAAACAGCAGCATCATCTCCAATTCCTTTGACCGTACTTGGTTCATTGATCTCGACAGCTTTAGTTAAATAAGAAATCAAACCAAACTCACCCAATTCACCTAAATTTGTTCTCTCTGTATTATCAAATTCTAACATATCTGTCTTTTATTTTAGTATTATAATCCCAATTGAGCTGATATTTCCAACATCCGCTCAATAGGGCGTTGTGCACGAGCAATCACGGATTCATCTAATGTGATTTCGGGGCTTTCATATTTTAAACAATTATAAAGCTTCTCCAGTGTATTTAACTTCATATGCGGACAATCATTACAAGCGCAGGCATTATTAGGAGGCGCAGGAATGAACGTTTTGCCTGGGCTAGCCTTTTGCATCTGATGGATAATTCCAGACTCTGTGGCGACGATATAGGTGTTAGCAGGATCATTGATTGTAAACTTCAACATGCCCGAGGTAGAACCTACATAATCGGCAGTCGCTAAAATATGATCTTCGCATTCTGGATGTGCTATGAATTTGGCTTCCGGATGCTCTGCTCTCAATCGATCTATTTTATCTTGAGAAAATATTTCATGTACCATACATGCACCATTCCACAAAACAAGATCTCGACCTGTTTTCTTTTTGACATAGGCCCCAAGATTACGATCTGGACCAAAAATGATTTTTTGATCTAAAGGAAGGCTCTCTACAATTTCTACGGCATTACTGGAAGTACATACAATATCTGAAAGTGCTTTCAATTCAGCTGTACAGTTGACGTAGGTAATGACCAGATGATCGGGATACTGTTCTTTAAATTTAGCGAACAGATGCGGCGGACACGAATCGGATAATGAACATCCAGCTTTTGCATCGGGCAGCAATACTTTTTTTGTTGGAGAAAGTATCTTCGCTGTTTCAGCCATAAAATGTACACCGGCAAAAACAATCACATCGGCATCAGTTTTTGCAGCCTCTTGTGATAGACCAAGACTGTCGCCAATGTAATCAGCAATATCCTGTATCTCTGCTTCCTGATAATAATGTGCTAATATAACGGCGTTTTTTTCTCTTTTGAGACGCTTGATCTCTTGTATTAGATCTAAGCTAGGATCAATGGGAGCATCAATATACCCCTTAGCCTCCATATCGTAATTTACTAAATCCATTAATTCTTCTTCTTAATTTGATTTACACTACAAAATTAAGAATACTTATTCAATAAATCTTTGTATTCAAAAATGATGTTTATAAATCCGATCGTAACTTACTGATAGTTAAAAATAGTATATTCATATTCAGCTAATTAACACACTTATCAACATTTCAATAAGCCCATATTTTACTCTATGTTAATAAGTGCCAATTTTTGGTCTAAAACAACTATATAAATATTTGATTATTAATCAATTAACATAGTTACCAACATTTCGTAAAAGGTGAAATTTAATACTGTTTAAAGCTGTTAAAACAAGCTATTAATAGTCGACGACAGTTAAATATTTAAGACAGTTATCCACATCATTTAAAATATCGAATTGTAAAGGCGTCAAATTTGAATTTAAAGGCTCTTAGAATTGAATATTTGGAAATTATAGTTTATGATTTTCAAATAATGAAGTATAAATCGTTGTTAACAACAGATCCGCACCTATAGAAAGTAGCGAGGATATCAAAGAGTAAGTGATCAGGGGCTATAAATTTTAATTTTTAAAAATTATATATCCAAATCAATAGCACAAAGCTAAACTATTTTGATGCGATACAAATAAATTATTCGAAAAGTTATGCACAAAACTTTCAAATATTTAAATGTAAGGGACTTAAATTTTGATATAAACGCCCTATAAAGTCTTTAAAAATTTAAAAAATGAACAAAAGTTAGAAAACAGTATTCTAATCGAACTTAAATTTAAAATTTTAAAGCTTGAAGTAAATTATGAAGGATTGATAAATTAAAAAATATAAACCAAAAGTTTGATTTCAACAAGGATAAAAGGGGCTTGAAATGAATGTTGAAAATGGTAACCAGGAGAGTATGCTTGATTTAAAAAATGATTTAAGCTGTCTAAGAATCTCATTACTGAAAAATGGAAATTCAAAAATTCATTTATCGCACTCTAATGGCTTCAAAATGTATATTAAGGGCATTGACAATTCAATAAATCTTATATTTTTATAAAAAAAAACAGCTATTCAATTGTAAAGATGTTTATTTTAACAGATTGATTCTATTAAAATCATATCCGAAAAATTCAATTTTTAAAATAAACTGGATTAGAATGGGCTAAAAAAATTTGAAAATAAATTTTCGAAAATAATGCATTTTCAAACGCTTTATTTTCAAAAATTGACGTCTGAGTAAAACATAGAAAAAAGCATTTAAAAATTAAAGACTTCAACATCATGATATTTGAAATTGAAATTTTAAAAAAGCTAAATATCGCATTCTAAACGCGTCAAATAGCGATATAAACTGTTTACAGCTGTATTATTTCTTGTAAAAAATTCAAAATTTTAATTTATCGCATTCTAAAAGGGTTTAAAGTAATATTTGTCAAAAATAAAGCCTCTGAGAATTGAATATTTGATTTTTGTTTCAATACTCAACCAACAATCAAATTCTCATAGCCTCAAATTCAACTTGACAAAACTAAACAAAGAAAATCAAACGTATTCCACATTCTCTTTTTTTAATAAATAATAATCTTTTTTATATAAAAAGGTCTTATTGTTTATTAGTGTGTGGAAAATGGGGATAAAACAGTGAATTTTTATTTTGATATGAAGATTTTATAAAGTTATTAACAATTTATTCACATTAAATTCATTTTAAACGTCTGATTTTTAATACTGTGATTTTTCACTGATTTTATTTTCAATAAAAAAATGTGAATTGTTTATGTGTTAATTTATGTTGATAAAGGGACGATTTTGTGCTAATAACTTTTAGAAATTTTGTTAGAAATAGGAGATATCAACATTAAAAAAAAAGTTATCATTTTTATTTAACCTTTTATTTACACGTTTTCCACATTTTTTGTTAATTTGAATAGTCAAAATGTGCTGGTCACATGCTAATTTTATTTTATGTCAGAAAGAAAGGTAGATTTCCTTGTAATTGGGTCTGGAATCGCGGGTTTAAGTTTTGCTTTAAAAGCGGCCGATCATGGTAAAGTATTGATTGTCACGAAGTCCAACGAGGATGAATCAAATACAAAATATGCGCAAGGAGGAGTAGCGGCAGTTGTGGATAAGTCTGATAGCTTTGAACAGCATATTGTTGATACTCAGATAGCTGGAGATGGATTATGTGATGTTGAAATTGTGGAAAACGTAGTTCGCGAAGCTCCGGAGCGTATCAATGAATTGATTTCCTATGGAACATCATTTGATAAATCCGATGCCGGAGTTTATGATCTGGCAAAGGAGGGAGGGCACTCAGCTCATCGTATTTTGCATTATAAAGATATTACTGGATATGAGATAGAGCGATCTTTATTGCAGAAAATTCATGAGCATCCAAATATTGAAATGCTAACCCATTATTTTGCTATCGACCTGATCACACAACATCATTTGGGCGAATTTGTAGATAAACAAAGAGAAGATATCAAATGTTATGGGATCTATGCCTTCAACACCAATACGCACCAAGTCGATAAGATATTAAGCAAAATTACGGTGATGGCGTCGGGTGGTGCTGGACATATTTATGCGAGTACGACCAATCCAACCATAGCAACAGGCGATGGAATTGCCATGGTATATCGAGCAAAAGGGAAGGTGCGAAATATGGAATTTATGCAGTTTCATCCTACATCTTTATATAATCCAAGTGACTCACCTGCCTTTTTGGTTTCGGAAGCTGTTCGTGGTTTTGGTGGCATTTTAAGGCGTGTGAATGGTGAAGATTTTATGAAAGAATATGATGAGCGAGCATCACTAGCACCGCGGGATATAGTGGCACGAGCGATCGATTCGGAGATGAAAAAATCGGGTATTGACTACGTTTATCTGGATATCACGCATCGAGAAAAGGCTGATATTATCAAGCATTTTCCAAATATTTACGAAAAATGTCTATCAATTGGTCTGGATATGAGTAAAGATTTTATTCCCGTCACACCTGCTGCTCACTATTTATGTGGTGGTATATATGTGGATGACTATGGTAGGAGCAGCATTAGCAATCTGTATGCTTGTGGTGAATGTTCGTCTACAGGTCTACATGGTGCAAATCGCTTAGCATCCAATTCACTCCTAGAAGCTTTGGTATATGCACATCGTATTTATTTGGATTCGTCCAAATCGGTATCCGACGCGGAGTATGCGGTGGGTGTACCAGAGTGGGATGATTCAAAAGCAAAGCTGTCTAATGAAGATATTTTGGTTACACATAACTTGAGAGAATGTCAAAAAGTGATGAGTGATTATGTGGGAATTGTGCGTTCGGATTTCAGATTAGAACGAGCACTCAATCGATTGCACTTATTGTATGGTGAGACAGAAGATTTTTATAGACATACGAAATTGTCGGTTAAATTATGTGAATTGAGGAATGTGATACAGGTCGCTTTTATTGTTACCAAGTCTGCCTTACTGCGAAAAGAAAGTAGGGGACTTCATTTTACGACTGACTATCCGCATCATGCAGATACATTAAAAGATACTATATTTTAGAAAGATTATGGCCTGTATATTACCAGTTAAGGGAATAAGTCCCAAGTATAAAGATAATTGCTTCATCGCGCCCAATTGTACGATTGTTGGTGATGTGGAATTAGGTGAACATTGTTCGGTATGGTTTAATGCGGTGATCAGAGGTGATGTCAATTTTATTCGTATTGGTGATTATACCAATATACAGGATGGAGTTGTTATACATTGTACTTATCAAAAGGCTGGTACCACGATAGGTAGTTATGTCAATATTGGCCATCAAGCCATGGTACATGGCTGTATCGTACATGATCATGTACTGATCGGTATGGGGGCAATTGTAATGGATAATGCCGTAGTGGAGAGTCACGTAATTATTGCCGCTGGTGCAGTTGTTTTGGAAAATACAGTATGCGAATCTGGTTACTTGTATGCGGGGGTACCTGCTAAAAAAATAAAAGCGATAACTGAAGAACAAAGGTCGATGTTACAACAGTTACCGCATAATTACGTTTTGTATAGTTCCTGGTTTGACTAATTCATATCATTCAGCTCTTGTAAACTGAATGATTCGTTTTGTTCCCAGTTTGCTCGTATAGTAAAGGTTTTGTTGAGATAAACAAGGGATTCTGGTTGGGTCAATTTATACACTTCTCCAGGATCCCAGATACCATTTTTATTATCATCACGAATGACTCTTATCGTATATTTTCCTCCGGGAAACTCTTTGTAACCTAATTTTCCGGTGGCATTATTTAATATATCTCGTCGATATACTTTCTCCTTCTTTTCATCTATGAGTTCCACAATGTATTGTTTTGTGCTATCTATGGATGTAAAAGTAAACGTGATGTCACCATAATTATCGCTATCATCATAGGTGAGGGATAGCTTATGTTCCTTATTTTTTTCGCCAAAATAACCTTGCATAGCACCTTCTTCCAATACGATCTGATAGTTCTTTTGCTTCCTCCAATTGTATCGAATATGATAAAGGTTGGCTACTGTACTATCCAATTGAAGTTGAAAATTAGTCTTTGCTATGCTGTCTTCCGTTAACTTAATTTTACTCTTGTCAATGGTTTTAATAGGTGTAAGCGATGACAATGTTAGGTGTTTGACACGGTCTACTTTTCCTGTTGAAGGCGATGTAATGGGTACAATTGACCGATCTAATTTGAGGTTGGTTTTCTTTATTAATATGGTATCAAGCACTGAATTGTTTTCTGATAGTACAAATTTAAGCGAATCTTTCTCTAGATTATTGATGTAGATATAAGCCGAATCTTGCATATTCGAATATTTTACAATCTTAGTTTTATCATTTTCATCATCGTTCAGTAGCGTCAGTTCGGGCTGTTTGATGCCTCTATTAAATGCTAAATGTATGCGCCCTGTATTCTCAATTTTTTTATCGAGTACTCTAAATTTTGTAGGAGTTCCTTTGGATATTTGAAGATTGATATTGGTCAGGTCTTTGTCCAGTACGATCGAATCCTTTAAAAATCCAATTAATTCATCTGGATTATTGTAGATCCGGTCATTATTGGTTTCTTTTAAAGCATAGATCCGGTACGTGTTTGCCCTTAGATTACTGATTTTAAAATTACCTACAGTATCTGTTTGCGCAAAAATATTAGCTTTCTTTTTGCCAAAGATAGAATCTTGGCTTATTGGTATCAATAATACCCTGACTTCTTTTTCTTTCTCCTTAGTCAAGGCATTGGTTACATTTCCGGATATCGACAATGAATCAATTTGATCTCCTGTAGCAAATACATAACTGTAATTGATAATCGGATTGCTGGCATTATAATCGACCAGGCCTTTACCAAAATTGATGGTATAGGTGGTGTTTTGCTCTAGCGAATCTGGCAATGTAATTTCTAGTATTTTCTTCTTTACTTTAAATTGGGGAGGCCTATCCATATCTGGAGAAATACTGATTTCCTTCTGCTGATTATTCAATTTGATATACTCATCCAAAGTGATGCTTATTTTTCTCTCTTTGAAATTTTTAGAGAAATTGGCTGGAGATTCATTGAGCACCACAGGTGCTATTGAATCTTTTGGTCCCCCTGTTGGCTGTTTTATGCTGGCACATTGCACTGTGAGCAAAATCAGACTAGAAAACAAGCTTAAAAGCATTAACCTTGTTATTAAGGTGCTTTTAACGCTTTTTAAGCTTGTTTTATTTATTTTTGAATGTAGACTCATAAATGAAATAATAATACTTTATATCGCTTTATTTTACATTGTTAATATTTTAATATCAACTATCTGGTATTCAGTTTGTTACGACATGTGTACCATCAAAACACTGATATCAGATGGTGATACACCTGATATTCTGGAAGCTTGACCTAGCGTCCTTGGTTTTACCTGTGCTAATTTTTGTCTCGCTTCTATCGATAGTGAAACTAAAGACGAATAATCAAAATCTGGATTGATTTCACGATCCTCCATTTTCTTCATGCGGTTAACAATCTCCATTTCTTTCTCAAAGTAGCTTTCATATTTGACTTTAATTTCCGCTTGCTCTATGGTCTCTTTGTCAAATTGGTTTAAGTACGACCCAAAATCTACATCTCCTTTTGCAAGATCATTTATATTGATTTGTGGTCTTCCCAGTAGGTTGACAAGTTTCGTTTTTTGAGAAATCAGGCTTGATCCTGCTTCCTCCAGTATCGGATTCATTTTATCTACTGTAGTTGAATTTTGTTTTAGATACTGAATAATGTTATCTGAGTTTTTGATTTTTTCGTTCACTTTGTTCAGTCGGTCGTCACCTACTAGTCCAAGTTTGTGTGCTATTGGTGTAAGTCTTATATCAGCGTTGTCTTGTCTCAGTAGTAAGCGGTGCTCTGCACGTGAAGTAAACATACGGTAAGGTTCATCAGTTCCTTTCGTCACTAAGTCATCAATAAGTACTCCGATGTACGATTCAGATCTTTTTAATATTAATTCTTTATCATCATTGATTCGTTGATGTGCATTGATACCTGCTATGAATCCTTGTGCTGCTGCTTCTTCATATCCAGTGGTACCATTGATCTGCCCTGCAAAAAAGAGATGCTTCACAATAAGAGTTTCCAACGTTAGATCGAGTTGCATCGGTGGAAAGAAATCATACTCGATGGCATACCCCGGTCGGTACATTTTTGCATTTTCAAATCCTGGAATTAGTCTTAGCGCTTTTTGCTGTACATCTTCTGGCAACGAAGTAGAGAAACCATTTACGTAAATCTCGACAGTATTCCATCCCTCTGGTTCGACAAAGATCTGGTGTCTTTCGCGTTCTGCAAATCGGTTGATCTTATCTTCTATGGATGGACAGTAACGTGGGCCTAAACCTTTAATTCTTCCTGTAAACATCGGCGACCTTTCGAATCCAGTCTTCAACATTTCATGTACTTTGTCATTGGTATAGGTGATCCAGCAACAACGTTGCTCTGTTGGTAAGGGTACATCAGTATAGGAAAATTTACCCCTATTATCATCACCCCATTGTTCTTCCATGAGCGCATAATTGAGACTGCGTCCATCGATTCTTGGAGGTGTACCGGTCTTCATTCTTCCCGATTCAAATCCTAATGATACCAATTGTTCAGTCAGACCTGTAGCAGCCTTCTCTCCTGTTCTACCGCCACCGAATTTCTTTTCACCAATATGGATCACGCCATTTAGGAATGTACCATTTGTTAGCACGACTGCATCAGCTTCTATTTCTATACCCAACGAAGTAATGACGCCACACGCTTTACCATTTTTCACGATCACTTCTTTTACGGTATCTTGCCACATATCTAATGTAGGCAGTGCTTCCAATTGAAGTCTCCATTCTTCAGCAAAACGCATACGGTCATTTTGTGTTCTTGGGCTCCACATCGCTGGACCTTTTGACAGGTTCAACATTCTAAATTGGATAGTTGACTTATCTGCAATGATACCTGTATAGCCACCCATCGCATCGATCTCTCTTACGATTTGTCCTTTTGCTACTCCACCTATTGCAGGGTTACAACTCATTTGAGCAATAACGCCCATATTCATGGTGATGAGAAGTACAGATGAACCTAAGTTTGCTGCTGCGGCAGCGGCCTCGCAGCCAGCATGACCAGCACCTACTACGACAACGTTATATTTTTTAAACATCTTATTTTATTTCAAAGTTCCACGTGAAACGTGAGAATCGACTATTCTATTTTTTTATTTTATTCCTATACGTTTCACGTGAAACGTATAGGAACTGTATTACATTAAATCTGCAAGATGCATCCATCTTTCTGATTTTGCATCTATATTATTCTTTATATTTTCTATTTCTGTTGCTATGTTAGAAAGTTCTACATGGTCTACCGTTTCCAGTAACAACTTATTCTTTGCTACTAGCACGGCTTCTAGCTCTTGTATTTCTTTCTCTAATTTATCGTACTCCAATTGCTCTTTATACGATAGCTTTTTCTTCTCCTCTTTTACTACTTCTTTCTTTTGAACTGGAATATCTTTTTTCTGCTTTTGATCTTTTAGTAATTGATCTTGTTCAATTTTGTAATCTGCGTAGTTACCATTGTAGATGTCAATTTTCCCCTCGCCTTCAAAGATGAACAATTGCTCTGTTAATTTGTCTAATAGATACCTATCGTGAGATACTAAAATAAGTACTCCACTATAGTTCATCAGAAAATCTTCCAGTACATTTAAGGTGTCGATATCAAGATCATTAGAAGGCTCATCCAGTATAAGAAAGTTTGGGTTCAACATCAAGACACGCATCAGTTGTAAACGCTTACGTTCACCCCCACTTAGTTTATTGACAAAACCAAATTGCTTTTCGGGTGGAAATAAAAAATGCGTTAATAATTGTGAAGCAGTGATGACTTCACCATTGGCCATCTTAATATATTCGGCCACGTTTTTAACGACGTCTAATACACGATCGCCTTCATTGACTTCCAGACCTCCCTGTTTGTAATACCCATACACCGTAGTTTCTCCTACTGAAATATGACCACTAGTCACATTTTCAATTTGTGTTATTAGATTTAGAAAAGTAGATTTACCAGTACCATTTTTTCCTGCCAAACCAATACGATCTCCTTTTTTGAAAACATATGAAAAATCACTGATGATTACTTTATCTCCATAGTTTTTAGAGATATGTTCCAATTCTAAAATTTTTGATCCTTGTCTGCTGATCTTCATACTCAACTGAACAGAATCATTTGCCTTCTGGGCTTTTGATTTATCTTCAAGTTCGTAATATGCATCTATCCTTGATTTGGATTTTGTACCACGTGCTTGTGGTTGTCTTCTCATCCATTCCAATTCGCGACGTAAGAGATTTCTACTGCGCTCAACCATCACGGCATCGATGGCTTCACGGTCGGACTTCTTTTCTAAGAAATAAGAATAATTACCTTTATAAGTAAACAGCTTGCCCCTATCTAACTCTCTAATTTCAGTACAGATATTATCCAAAAAGTATCTATCGTGTGTCACCAATAGCACTGTTTTATTTCCTGTTGTCAACAGTTTTTCTAACCATTCGATCGTTTCGATATCTAGATGATTGGTAGGCTCATCTAGAATATATACATCTGGCTCATCGATTAAAAGCTTAGCAAGTGCAAGTCGTTTACGTTGACCCCCTGAAAGACTTTTGATATCTTGATGAAAATCGACAATGTTAAGTCTATTTAAAATAGTCTTGATATTATATTCGTATTCCCAAGCATTTAATGTTGTGATCTTCTCTGTAAGTTCTTCCAGTTTATTCTGATCGATTTCAGGCATAGCCAAAAGCTCTTCGTAATCTCTGATCAGTCGTTGTTCTTCGTTGTCTGTGGAATAAATAAAATCGTTAATAGAAGTCAGTCCATCGTACTTTGGATCTTGATCCAAAAAACCGATTTTAATTCCTTTTTCTTTAACAACTTTTCCGGAGGTAGGTTCTAATTTGCCACCTAATATGGAGAGAAGGGTTGATTTTCCTGTTCCGTTGATACCGACTAAGGCTACTCTATCCCCTTTTAGAAGTCCAAAATGTAAATCTTTAAAAAGCCATCTGTCATGAAATGAATGACTTACTTGTTCAGTTGCTAATATACTCACGTTAATTTCCTAATTTTCTTTGTTCAATAATTTTGCATAAAAAATCTATATATCTGATTATCAGTATATTGACTTTGAAATATAAGTATACAGATACCTCTGTATGAAAAAAAGTTATATATATCCTCCAATATTCAAAAATATGAAGGGGTAATAAATTATATGCAATAGTTAGCTTTATTGCTAACGTTATTATTTTATAAAGAGTAAATGATAAAACATCATTTAATTAAGAATTTTGGTACGTTGATCTCCTAACAACTGTATGCCCTGACTATCCTGATATTGATTATCTATTGAAAAATAGGTAATGCAGAATACAGGCATTTATCAATTTGATTATTTATCATGGATCAAATCGATAAATGTACCATGCAAAAGTAAGTAATTTCCGCCTTTTTGTATGTAATCTTATGAGAAGATGTATAGAAGATGAAATGCAGGTGATATTGACCTAGTTCAATACATAGTTTGCGATCAAGTTGAATCTTGGTATATCCACCTTAAAGGTAGTTTCGTCTATCAATTTAACCATGTTATAATGTCCTTCCATATAACCCATTTCACTTTTTAAATTGCAACCAGATGTATACTGATGCATTTGTCCAGGTTCGATAATGGGTTGCTCACCAACAATACCATCTCCGTACACTTCATTGTGATCTCCGATTGAATCGAAAATATTCCAATAGCGACTTATGAGCTGGATACTGTAATCACTTAAGTTTTCTATACTTATTTGATAAGCAAACATAAAATGATCTCTTTCTGGATTTGAATATTCTGGTTGAAAAATGCATTCTACCGAAATCTTTATTCCTTCTGTAATTTGAGTCGTCATATGAGTAATTTCTGCTTTGCAACTAAGTTACTAATAATGAGATTAAATACTCAAGAAATAAGAAGGTTTTACATTAAATTGAAAAACCATATGTGATATGGTCGACATTTTAGTAGGTTTGTAAATATGGAAAAAGGTACGTTATTTTTAATTCCAGTTCCACTTAGTGAACAAGCTTCGGCCAAATCATACACTTCTTATTTAGTGGAAACGATCAATAGCTTGGATGAATATATTGTGGAGAATGAAAAAACTGCACGTAAGTTTTTAAAACAGGCAGGCTTGAAAATTCCTCAGCAAGATTTGATAATATATGACTATGGTAAGCATGCTAGAGAAAAAGGAAATATTAAGGATTTCTTCAAAGGTTTATTAGCAGGTAAAAATGTTGGATTGATGTCTGAGGCCGGTTGTCCCGGCGTTGCTGACCCTGGTGCTGATATCGTAGCAGAAGCCCACCGGATCGGTGTCAAGGTTGTACCTTTGGTAGGACCAAGTTCTATTTTGCTGGCTTTAATGTCTTCTGGGTTTAGTGGACAAAAATTTGCTTTTCAAGGTTACTTACCGATCGATAAGGCTGATCGTACCAAAAGAATAAAAGAATTGGAGATCCAGGCATCAAAAGAAAATCAGACCCAAATTTTTATTGAAACTCCATTTCGAAATAATCAGCTATTGGCTGAACTTTTGAAAACATGTAAGGGACAGACAAAACTGTGCATCGCATGCGATCTAACAGATGAACATGAATTTATTAAAACAATGACGGTAGAACAGTGGAAAAAGAGGACGGATGATTTCCATAAAAGACCTGCTATATTTTTAATGTATTCATGAGGTTCTCCCCTACCCTATTGAGATTTAAATCACCTTATTCATAATAAAGTTGCTTAAAAAGGCTTTTAAGGATATTTCATAAGGTAAGTAAGTACTTATTTACCTCTTATTTTTTAGCATCATTATGCTGCATCCATGGTGGCTTTGTCTGCTGCTGATAAAATTGATGATGTGTAGTTGACTAAATTGAGAGTGCTTGTTGAGTATATGTTGTTGATTATAAGTGTTATATTTGTTTATATGTTAATATGAATTTTAGTATTGACTACAAAAGGTACTATATATCAGCCGAGTCATCTTACGATCGGTCATGTGCTATGCCCCACCCTGTTTGAATGATGTTGGATGATTTTACCTTACTAACAAATTATCAGAAATGATGATCTGTAATTTTTTAAGAATTGCTAAAAAAATAAAATTAAAGTGATAGAACTGGCGGGTGATCATAAATCCACAGATAAAGAAACTAAAAGATTTGGTATATTTACTGCATCACGAGAACTAGCATAGATGAATCAAGAAGAATTACAAGAACAGCTCTTGAAAGAATTTTCAAAACCTGAAGTTATGTATACTGCAATTGCGGTTTTGGTCGTTCATATTGTTATTTGGTTATTTTTTGCCAATACGATGCGAAAAACATTAAAACTGATAGCAACCGAGAACCAGTGTATAAAACCTAACCAAGTATTTGGTGTGGCCATTCCTTTGTTTAATATCTATTGGAATTTTGAAGTTGCGAGACGTTTACGAGATTCTTTAATCAATGAATTTTTCGATCGTAAGATTGCCATTGACGAAGCGCCCACTTATAAAAAAGGATCGCTCTACGGATGGGTTTATTTAGTGAAAAATTTACCTTTACCGGCCTTTATTTCAGTTATTGCAGTAGTTTTTCAATTTGTTACTTTGATCAATTATTGGGTGGAAATCAACAATTATAAACGTATATTAGAGCAACATAATACTTTTAGATCACAAGAAGAATTAGAGAAAGAGCATGAAGATTAAGGAAGTTACGGCTTATCTGGAACAGATAGCTCCATTAGATTTGCAGGAGTCCTATGACAACTCAGGGTTGATCGTGGGAGATCCGGATCAAGATATTTCAAAAATATTAATTTCTTTGGATTGCACTGAAGCTGTTGTTGCTGATGCAATTGCAAAAGGATGTAATTTAATTATTTCTCATCACCCTATTGTCTTTAAGGGCCTGAAAAGATTTAATGGAAATAATTATGTGGAGCGCACCGTTATTAAAGCAATTCAACACGATATTGCGCTGTATGCGATTCATACCAATTTGGATAATGTCACAGGAGGAGTTAACACGAAGATTGCTTCTTTGCTATCGCTTCAAAATCAAGCTATTTTGGAGCCAAAATCCGATCTTTTGTATAAATTGGTGGTGTATGTTCCGAGAAGCCATGTTGAATTGGTGAGAGAGGCGCTTTTTGAAGCAGGTGCAGGTCAGGTCGGGGCTAAATATGATCAATGCAGTTTCAATACGGCTGGTTACGGTACATTTAGACCTCAAGAAGATGCACAGCCTGCAATTGGTGAAATAGGTCTTCAGGAGCGTGTTGAGGAGACGCGTATTGAGGTTGTCTATACCAAGGCTATCGAAAGAAAAGTATTATTGGCCATGTACGAAGCTCATCCTTATGAAGAGGTCGCCTATGATACGATAAAATTGGAAAATAAAAATCAAGAAGTCGGAGCTGGTGTTATTGGAAATTTAGAAAATCCGTTATCAGAGCTGGACTTTTTGGCTTATTTAAAAAATAAATTAAATCTTAATGTTATTAGACATACCGCTTTACAGGGTAAGGCTGTATCGCGGGTTGCTGTTTGCGGGGGTGCTGGTGGTTTTTTGCTACCTGCTGCTAAACGATCAGGAGCTGATTTTTTTGTAACTGCAGACTATAAATATCATGAGTTTTTTGATGCAGAAAATAAAATTGTGATTGCCGATATTGGTCATTATGAAAGCGAACAATTTACGCAAGAATTATTGTTCGATATAATTACAGAAAAATTTCCTAACTTTGCAGTCCTAATAACAGAAGTAGATACAAATCCTATAAAACACTATTGTTGATGGAACAAACCGTAGAACAAAAATTGAAAGCATTATGGTTATTACAGGCCATACATACTAAAGTAGATAAAATTCGCCAAATTAGAGGTGAATTACCTATCGAGGTTGCAGATCTTGAAGATGAAATTGCGGGCTTAGAAACACGTATCGAAAAGATCAGAACAGACTTAGATGAGTTAGAAGATTCGATCGTTAAGCGTAAAAACATGATTAAAGACGCTCAATTGGCTATCAAAAAATATGAAAGCCAACTGAACGAAGTAAAGAATAATCGTGAATATGATGCTATTTCGAAAGAAATTGAAATTCAAGGATTAGAAATCCAAGTTTGTGAGAAAAGAATCAAAGAATTCGAATTCGAGATTCGTAATAAAACAGAAAACTACGATACTACAGTATCTAATTTAGATTATAGTAAAAGTGAGTTAGAAGGTAAAAAGAAAGAATTGGAAACAATTACTTCTGAAACTCAAAAAGACGAAGATGATTTGTTAGCTAAAGCTGAAAAAGCAGAAGAAAACATTGATGAGCGTTTAAATAAAGTATATTACCGTTTACGTAATTCATTTAAAAATGGTCTAGCAGTTGTTTCTATCGACCGTGATAGCTGTTCGGGCTGTCATAATAAGATTCCTGCTCAATTGCAATCAGAAATTCGTCAACGCAAAAAAATCATTATCTGTGAACACTGTGGACGTGTTTTAGTAGATGAAGGTGTTGTTTTGGAAATAGAACAAGATTACGGGTTTTAATAGCCCATACATATCGATATTGAAGCCCCTTTTGAAAAATTGGGGCTTTTCTTATTGCAACTTATTTGATATAAATAGTTTGTGTGTATAAAATGATAAATTATTGATTATTTTTGTAACACAATAAAAACCCTATTTTATTATTCAATATATGTTAAAACCTAAACTTAGATTTTTAGGATTAGTAATAGCTTTATCGGGTGCTTTTGCAGTAGAAGCCCAAGAAACTTTATTATTAAGAAGTCCTAGTGTGAGTGCCGATCATGTTGCATTTGTATATGGCGGCGATATTTGGATTTCGGATAAATCTGGAGCCAATCCAAGAAGACTAACCACAAACCCAGGAGTTGAACAAAATCCGATTTTCTCACCGGATGGCAAACAGATCGCTTTTACTGGAAATTATGATGGTAATACCGACGTCTATGTCCTCCCTATTCAGGGTGGTGAACCTAAACGAATTACTTTTCATCCTTCGTCAGATGTATTGAGAGGTTGGTTAAATAACAACGAAGTGTATTATACCACTACACGTGAGTATAACTATGCGCTAAGTCCGCGTTTATATTCGTCATCGACTACAGGATTGACATTGGACAAAGCGCTGCCCATGCCCGAAGCCTATCAAGGTAGTCCATCAAAAGATGGCCGCTATTGGGCTTATATCAAAAACACTGATCCTACTGAGCGTGATCGTGTCGCTTTTAAGCGTTATAGAGGCGGTGGTATGCCTTCAATTTGGATATTTGATACCAAGACTAATCAAATCGAAACCATCCCTGGAGAACGCTGTAATGACGTGAAACCTGTTTGGTTAGGAGACCAAGTTTATTTCCTATCTGACCGAGATAAAATTGTCAATATCTTTTCTTACGATGTAAAATCGAAGAAAGTGAATAAATTGACCAACTTTACCGATTATGATGTCAGAACTTTAGCTGGAAATGGTTCTGAATTGACTTTCGAACAGGCAGGAAAAATCCATATTTTTAATATCAAGGCGCAATCGTCAACTGCTTTACAGATTCATGTAAGTAGTGATGCTCTTTACAAAAGACCGCATTATGATAATATGCGCGATGATATCCGCAATTTCACGATTTCTCCGACAGGTCAGCGTGCGCTTATTGAAGCGCGTGGCGAGATTTTTTCCGTACCCAAAGAAAAAGGTGAAGCGCGCAATATTTCAAATTCTCCAGGCGTGCATGACCGTTTCCCAAGCTGGTCTCCCAATGGTAAGTGGATTTCTTATATTTCAAGCGAGAAAGGAAAATATGTACTCCAATTACGGGATCAATTAGGAAAAGATGAACCATTGATCTATAACTTGGGTGAAACAAATTTTTATTTTGAACCTACTTGGTCACCAGATTCTAAAAAACTTTTTTATAATGATTCACATCTGAATCTATTCTACATCGATATCGATACGAAGAAAATAGTGCTGGTGGACGCTGATAAAGAAAGTGCACAGACAGGTCGTGTTTTCAATCATTTTCAACCAAGCTGGTCTCCAGACTCAAAATGGATTTCTTATATAAAAACACTTCCAAATGCTGTTCCGGCGATGTTTTTGTATAATATAGATACCAAAAAGAGTACACAGATTACGGATGGAATGAGTGCCATTAGATCGACTTCGTTCAGCAGAGACGGCAAGTATCTATTCTTTACAGCTAGTACCAATGTTGGATTGACCAATTCGGGCCTGCATATGTCAGCAACAGAACGTCGTGCTAACTATGAAGCATATGCCTTTATTCTATCGAGTAAAACACCTTCTATTTTCAAAAATGAAAGTGATGAAGAGACGATAAAAGATGATCAAACTGAAGGCGACAAGCCTAAGGAAGTGGAAAAGTCTGATAAGAAGAAGAAAGACGTCAAGAAAGATACTAAGAAAGAAGATACTAGTAAAGAACCTGCTAAACCGGTCGTACAGCCGACAGTAATAGATTTTGATCGTATCAATAACCGTATTGTTGCTCTCCCACTTGGAGATGGTATATACGGTATCAACGGATCTGTTGCCAATCAATTGACTTATGTGAAGAACGGGACACTCTATGCCTATGATTTTACAGAGTTGAAAGAGAAAGATCTTGTTGCTGGTATCCGTGCGTATGCGATCAGTGCCGATGGCAAGAAAATGATTATTCAGACAAGTGCAGGTATTAGTATTGTAACTGCTGGTCAGAAAGTCGCTACTCCAACAACGGGTGTATTAAAACTAGATAATATCAAGCAGTTAGTAGATCCAGTTGCCGAGTGGAAACAGATCTTTGATGAGGTATGGGCGATGCAGAAAGACTATTTCTACGTTGAAAATATGCATGGCGCAGATTGGAATGCGATTAAAACAAAGTACGAAAAGTTCTTACCGTATGTAAGCCATCGCTCTGATCTGGGATATTTACTGAACGAGATGATGGGTGAAATGGTGGTTGGACATAATTATATTTATCCAGGTGATCAACCTTCTGGTCCTTCGGTAAGTGTAGGGGTACTGGGTGCTGATTATAAGATTGAAAATGGATTTTATAAAATTGATAAGATCTTTACACGCTTAGATTGGAACCCATCGTTTAAAGCGCCTTTGTCAGAACCTGGGTTAAACATTACACCTGGCATGTATTTAGTAGCTGTCAATGGTATAGCTGTGACTGCAGATATGGACTTGTATAGTTTATTTGACAATACTGTTGGAAAGCAGCTGAGCATTAAAGTCAATTCAAAGCCTAGTTTGGTTGGTGCTAAAGAATATGTCGTTAAGCCAATATCATTCTCTGATGAGATGAGCTTGAGAAGTGCTGAGTGGATGGAGCGCAATAGAAAACGTGTTGAAGACTTGAGTAAAGGACAGATTGCTTACATCTATATGCCTAATACCGGTGGTGAAGGATATACTGCTTTTAACCGTTACTATTTCTCTCAAATGGACAAAAAGGCGGTTCTGATTGATGAGCGCAATAATGGTGGTGGTTGGGTTGCCGATTACGTGATCGATTTATTATCCCGTGATTTAATAGCCGGATGGGGAATACGGGACGGAAAGGGATTCAATACTCCAGGTAATGGTATCTATGGGCCGAAAGCCATGATCATAAATGAAAATGCAGGCTCTGGTGGTGATATGATGCCGTACATGTTCCGTCATAAAGGTTTAGGAAAATTAGTAGGTCGTACTACTATGGGAATCTTAGTGGGTATCAGTGGTTATCCTCCTTTATTGGATGGCGGCAGAATTACTTCTCCAAACTTTGGTGTATATGATCTAAAAGGGAATTATATTATTGAAAACGAGGGTGTTGCTCCTGATATTTTTGTTGAGCAAACACCAAAGGACCTCTTAGAAGGTCGTGATCCTCAGTTGGAAAAAACTGTTCAAATCTTGTTGGAAGAAATGAAAACTTATCCATACAAGAATTTGAAAAAACCAGCAGATCCGATTCGTGTCAATTAATCTTTGATAACAGTAGATATAGAAGCCAGTTTCATCACTCATGAAACTGGCTTCTTTTTTATATACGGTGATCGTAAAGAAATGCTTTTAAAACCAATCGCTTTTGGAAGAATTTGAGGTAATAAAATTTAAATATGATATCTTTATGAAATAAATTATTTGCGATACATGGAAGAATTAGGGATAAAAATAAAGCCAGGTAAGTCATTATTTAGGCTATTGTTATACATGATAGTTTTGGGTACAAGTATTCAGTTGGTATTAATGGGCTTGGTACTTTTGGTTATGAAGATCATGAATCCCGATAGCCCACTCAGTTTTTCGTTTTTTCAAGAAAATACAGCTGCACTTAAGGGGATACTGCTGATGAGTAGTATTTTTACATTTATTGTACCGGCATGGACGTTATATCGCTCAGAATCAAGAGTAAATCATTATTTTGAGCGAACGGGAAATATTTCGTTAGTACAGTATCTGCTCGTCTTTGCATCTATGTTATGCTTTATTCCGATGATGTCTTTAATTGCGCATTGGAATGAATCTATGCAACTGCCAGATAGCCTACAGGGCATACAGCAGTGGATGAGGTCTAGTGAGGACAGTGCCGCGGTCATGACTAAGCAGATCGTAGAAGAATCTACCTGGTTGGGGTTATTTATCAATCTGATCATCTTGGCTGTCGTACCTGCGATAGGTGAAGAAATGGTATTTAGAGGTTGTCTTCAACATATATTTGGGCGGTGGATAACGAATAAACATGTGGTCATATGGTTGGTGGCTATTCTATTTAGTGCATTTCATCTGCAGTTCTTCGGATTCTTTCCAAGATTGCTACTTGGTGCTTTTTTTGGGTATCTTTATATCTGGAGTAAAAACATATATTTACCGATTTTCGGACACTTTATTAATAACGCAAGTGCCACGATAACAGCGTTCTATTATACAAGAAAGGGAATCTCTTTTGAACAAATGAATGCTTTTGAGCAAGAACCATTTTGGGTTTATCTTGCAAGCTTAATATTTACTGTTATTTTTGTGGTATTATATTATCGTTCAACTAAAAAAATACCACATGGAGCAAGATTGGAAGAAGATTAAAGTCTATACAAATGCAATAGAAGCTGAAATCGTCAAACAAATGTTAGAAGAAAGCGGTATCCCAGCTATCGTATTGAATAAGCAAGATTCCTCTTATCTGGTATTTGGTAAGATTGAACTGTACGTCAACCAACAAGACGAAGAGCAAGCCATCATGCTGATTGATTCCACGATAGAAAAAGAAGATTAAGATGAAAACTAGAGCTATTACAGGTTTTTTCTTTATCGTGGTTATGGTTGGTGCGATGCTTTTAGGTGCTGAAGTTTTTCTGGGCTTCTTTACCTTATTGAGTGCTTGGTGTTTGTTTGAGTTCTATGGCATCGTGAGTTCCGAAGACCGGAAACCGAACAAGTTTCTAGGTATATTGACGTCATCAGCACTGTTTATAACGACTGCATGCTATAGTTTAGGGTGGCTAGAAGCAAAATTTATATTGTTGTTCATTCCATCACTTTTAGCGATATATATTCATGCACTTTACCAAAAAAGGGACTTTCCTTTTAATGATATTGGCTTTACGATTTTAGGAATTCTGTATGTTGGATTTCCCTTCTATTGTTTTACAAGATTAGGTTATATTTCTGGTGATTTTAACCACTTTTTGCCTTTGGGGTTTATGATTCTACTCTGGACCAGTGATACCGGAGCTTATTTGGCAGGTAGGTCTTTGGGAAAGCATAAACTATTTGAACGCATTTCGCCTAAGAAAACGTGGGAAGGATTTTTTGGTGGCATTGTATTAGCCGTGTTAGTCTCCCTGTGTTTAGCGCATTTTTTTGAAACAATACCGCAATGGCAATGGATAGTTACTGCGATTATCATTGGCGTATTTGGCACATTGGGTGATTTGGTTGAGTCCATGCTTAAGAGAAGCTTAAATGTGAAGGATTCAGGAAATATCTTACCTGGTCACGGTGGTTTTTTAGATCGATTTGATGGATTATTAATAGCTGGACCTTTGGTTTATTTATTTTTGTATTTGGTCAATTAGGATTATATATTTATGGCACATATCAATCAAAATACTTTTACGTTTTTAAAAGATTTACAAAATAACAATACACGAGAGTGGTTTGCGGAAGAAAAGGACCGCTATGAGGCAGCGTTAGCTGATGTCCGTTTATTTGTGGCAGATTTGATTATCGAATTATCCAAATTTGATCCTCATATCACAACCGATATTCAGGCCAATAAATGTTTGTTTCGTATCTACCGTGATACCCGTTTTTCAAAAGATAAAACCCCATATAAGAATTGGTTTGGAGCAGGGATTTCCAAAGATGGCCGTAAATTAGATGGTCCAGAGTATTATATTCATATATCACCGGAAAATTCATTTATCGCTTGTGGTTATTGGCGTCCGGAAAAGAAACATCTAGATGCTATTCGTCAAGAAATAGATTATAATGGAGACAAATTTAACCGTATTGTTGCCGAATTAAAAGAGTTAGGCGGTCTGGAATTAGAAACTGAAGATAAACTCAAACGCCCTCCTGCGGGATATGATGCCGATCATACTGCGATTGAGTTTTTAAAATTAAAAAGCTTCGTTAGTCATAAGAGCTTAACCAATAGTGATTTGACGGATAAAAAAGCCTTAGAAAATATCATCGATTCGTACAAAATCATGCTTCCGTTGAAGCAGTATCTGCATGAGGCGATCGACAATGATTAGTCTTATTGTGGAAGACTAATTTTACCCATACAGACAGCAGGTGAGTCTTTTATTTGACTCACATTGTCTGCGTTGCCGACTAATGTTTCATTGGCTAAAAGGGCAAATAAGACGGCTTCTTTAGCATCAGGATCAATGCCGAGATCAGCAAATGAGCTTACCAGATGCTGCGGTAATCCAGCTTTTATTTTATCAATTAATAAAGGATTGTGCAAACCTCCGCCACTGACATAGATATGTACTTGATTGAGGTGCTGCGATTGTTTTTGGATAGCAGTGACAATACATGTTGCCGTAAATTGATTTAATGTCGCCATGATATCCTCAGGACTGATGCCTAGACAATCGGATTTCATTTGACAGCTTTTCAAATAATCTAAATTAAATAATTCGGGACCGGTGGTTTTAGGGAATTCATCTTGCAAAAACGGTTCTTTAAGAAGTTCATGAAGTAAAGGTTCAATGACTTTGCCTTTTTTTGCAATTGCTGCATCTTTATCCATTTCGATATGAAACGATTCTTTTGCAAATTGATTCATCATAGTATTTCCTGGTCCAATGTCCGTTGCAAAGGCTTTTTGATCACTACCTTGATTTGGAATAAACGTATAATTTGCGATTCCTCCAATATTTAATAAAAAACGATTTTCTACAGGGTGCGAAAAAAGTAAGTAGTCACCGTAGGCTGCTAAAGGAGCTCCTTCCCCACCGGCAGCAATATGTTTTTGTCTAAAATCAGAAATGGTAATTATGCCTGTTTTGACCGCAATATGATCCCCATCTCCGATCTGAAGCGTACTATTGGGCATGGATGTATCTTTTGTGAGGCTTTGTGGGGCATGGTAGACCGTCTGTCCATGGCTCGCAATACAGTCAATATCTTCTTTGGATATTCCCCACTTTTGAAGAGCCTGATTGATCAGTGCTGCATGGACATGTCCAATATAGGCATTCAGACCACTTAACAGCTGCTGATCAATAGATCTTTTAGCAAATATACCTCTGATATATGTTCTAAACTCATCGTCGTAATCCATCGTTATAAAATTTTCTAAGCTTACGACGGTAGATTTACCATTATTACTAATTTTACAGAGTGCAATATCGAGCCCATCTAAGGAAGTTCCTGACATAAGACCGATAATGAAACGGCTATCTTTTTTTGCAATTCTGTAAAGTTTTTCAATCATTGAGTTCATAGGTTAAAAGTAGGAACAAAATAGCAGAGAACACACAAGATTTTTGTGATATCAATATATTTTGTAACTTCATGGCGTAATTAAATAGAAGATTAAAAAAAAATAAAATGAATTTTCCAGCTGAATTAAAATACACTAAAGATCACGAATGGATTCGTGTTGAAGGTGATGAGGCCGTTATTGGTATTACTGATTTTGCGCAACGTGAGTTAGGCGATATCGTATTTGTAGACATCAACACAATTGGTGAAGAAGTAGCTGCAAACGAAATTTTTGGAACGATCGAAGCTGTAAAAACTGTTTCCGATTTATTCATTCCAGTTACAGCTACAGTTTTATCTGTTAATGAAGCAATCGATGCTTCACCAGAATTAGTAAACTCAGATCCATATGGAGAAGGTTGGATTATTCGTATTAAATTGAATAATGCAGCTGATGTTGATGCTTTATTAACTGCTGATCAATATAAAGAAGAGATTAACGCGTAATTTTAAAACTTACGTTCAATAAAACCAGGAAAGAGCCGTCTACAAACGGCTCTTTCTTGGTTTTATAGGATTTCTATTTTGCTTGTGACATCTATATCATCTTTTTTGACTTTTGTTTCGATAGTCGCTGCTTTTAGATAATGTGTTTTGGGGTTTAACAGGTATTGTCCTGTCACTGAACCAATGGATTGTCCGTCAGCATTGATCTGACCTTCGGTAGTGATGGAGATACCATCAGCGGAGATGCTTTTAAGGGTATACGTTTGTTCTATTGGACCCAAAGCTTTATTATTGGAGATTGCTTTCCATTGTTCGCCCACCTTCAACTCCTTGCTCGGATATTCAAAAGCTGCTTCCTTCAACATATTCGGGTCAAAGAGATCATTGCCATCAGGAGCATCTTCGACATCTTTTACTTTTCCGTCCAAACTCATGACTGCTATAATTGGATTTTCCAGCATGGTTTTAACTTTTTCATGGATCTGTTTTGAAAACTCGTTAGCATCTGGATTTTTTGAATCATAGTTGATGGTCATCATACCTGCATCCATGGCCATGATCATCTCCGTAAATTTTGTTGAATACGTTATTGTGCTATCTGTGGCTGCCGTATTTGTCGTTAATGATAGCATAGTAGCATCAATCATAGTGCTTTGGGCTCCAGCATTGACATCTATTGTCATGTGCAATTTTTGCGCAATTGGATTATTAAGATCAGGCTTTAGCTTGAGTAATACTTTGTCTTGAGCATTAGAGGTCGTTATCAAGAAGAACGACAAAAATGCAAGTGAGAGGGGTTTGATCATGTAAAATAAGTTAGTATAATAAACCCTAAATTAAAAAAGTCCTTTGGTATACCAAAGGACTTTTTTAATTTAAGCAATATAAATGCTTTTATTTTTTGATGTAGGCAACTTCTTTTACAGCTTTTACCACTTTAGCTACACTTGGAAGTGCTGCTTCAATTAATGTTGCTGCATATGGAAGAGGTACGTCTGCTGCTGTAATACGAACAATCGGAGCATCTAGGTAATCAAATGCATTGCGTTGTACAGCATATGTAATTTCAGATGAAATTGATGCTAAAGGCCAAGCTTCTTCTACAATAACCAAACGATTTGTTTTCTTAACAGACTCAATAATCGTTGGGTAGTCAATAGGGCGTACAGAGCGTAAGTCAATTACTTCCACATTGATACCTTCTTTTGTCAATTCTTCGACAGCAGGTAATAC
The DNA here is from genome assembly GCF_002440335.1 of Sphingobacterium sp. UBA6320. NCBI lineage: Bacteria > Pseudomonadati > Bacteroidota > Sphingobacteriia > Sphingobacteriales > Sphingobacteriaceae > Sphingobacterium > Sphingobacterium sp. UBA6320. The sequence continues at coordinate 158,560 of NZ_DJTA01000030.1, forward strand.
AACACGTGGAACCATTTTACCGAAAGAAACGATGGTGACATCAGCACCTTCTTTTACCACATTAGCTTTACCAATAGGTAAGTAATATTCTTCTTCAGGCACATGACCTTTATCACCGTACATAACTTCAGATTCCATAAAAATAACTGGATCTGGATCGATGATAGCAGATTTTAATAAACCTTTTGCATCATATGGATTTGAAGGAACAACAACTTTTAATCCTGGAGTATTGGCGTACCAGTTCTCAAAATTTTGAGAGTGCTGTGCACCTAATTGTCCAGCGTTACCTGTTGGACCACGGAATACCATTGGAATAGAGAATTGACCTCCACTCATGGAACGAATCTTTGCAGCGGCATTGATAATTTGGTCAATAGCAACTAAAGAAAAGTTAAATGTCATGAATTCAACGATTGGTTTTAAACCATTCATCGCAGCACCTACTGCGATACCAGCAAAACCTAATTCTGCAATAGGTGTATCTATCACGCGTTTAGCTCCGAATTCATCCAGCATACCTTGGCTTACTTTATAAGCACCATTGTATTCTGCAACTTCTTCTCCTAATAAAAATATTGTTTCGTCTTTACGCATTTCTTCGTTCATCGCTTCACGAAGTGCTTCTCTGAATTGTATCTCTCTCATCAGTTGTAAAATAGTGTCAAATTTTAGATTACAAATCTACTATTTATTATTGATATTTTGAAGGTCATTACCTCCTAAATATCTGCTTTTATGTCATTTTTTAATAACAGGATGGCGAAAACAGGAATATAATCGAAATTTAAACTTGATATATTTCCGATAAAATTTGGAAAAGAACAGCATTACTATTCTCGATAGCCAGTGGTATGTTCCACGTGGCACGGTTGCGTTTTTCTACATAATTAGATATCCCGCGAAGCTGAATGGTTTGGGTTTGCGTTTCGGCAGCGGCCAAAAATACAGCTGCGCCTTCCATCGATTCTATTAATGCCTCTGGAACCTGAGTCAATAATTTTGCTATTTCGTTGGCATTTCCATGAACCTTATTGACCGTGATTCCTAGTCCGCTAGGTAGCTTATGCACGAGTTCTCGTGTTGTTGGGTTTTGTAATGCTTGATAATGTGCGGTACCAAAACCCAGTTCATCAATTGGAATAAACTGTTCATCATTTTCAGCTCCGAGCTCGGAAAATAATTCCCGATCTACCGAAACGACCGCGCCAATAGGCAAAGCACGGTTGAAACAACCTCCTATTCCGATATTAATAAGGAGATCGTAATTGTTGTGGGCAAGATGCTTGCCTAGGTGATATGCCGTTTGCACCATTCCGACCTGACTGATCAAGTAGTTGGTCTGTGGATATTGATCGATGCGATCGATATAAGGCTGAATTTCGAAAGTTGTTGCCGCTACAATGAGTGTTTTCATGTCATATAAAGCTTTGTACAATATTACTTAATAATTTACGCAAATGTGATGGTAATCATTTTCTCAAAAGCAATATTCTGCTTGTAAACATGTATCTTTGTGTTATTATGGTATATATCACTCGTCGTGAGCGCTTTTGCGCTGCACATAAGCTTTACCGAGAAGATTGGAGTATTGAAAAAAACGAAAATGTTTTCGGCAACTGTTCTAATGTTAACTGGCATGGTCATAACTATGATTTGTTTGTAACGGTCAAAGGTGACGTAAATCCAACTACAGGTTTTTTGATTGATTTAAAATTGATGAAAACCATCATTCTGGAGCATGTTGTGAACAAGGTCGATCATAAAAATATTAATCTTGATGTCGATTTTATGAAAGATAAAATGGCATCTACAGAAAATATTGCGATTGCCATATTTGAAGTCTTACAACCATTATTCGAAGCAGAGCAGGTGCAATTGCACAGTATTCGTCTGCATGAAACTGAAAATAATTACGTCGAATATTTTGGCGATTAATCTTATACACTAATTTATTTAATAACTATGAGTAATCACTCATTTGAAGAGGAAGAGTTAGACGGCTACGTTAAAATTGATCAATATAATCAAGATAAAGTTGATCGTATTGCAGCTCATTATACAGATATTTTAGAATCTTTAGGCGAAAATCCAAATCGTGAAGGATTAATCAAAACACCAGAGCGTGTAGCAAAAGCATTGCAGTTTTTAACACATGGCTATGATATTGATCCGGCAAAAGTATTGCAAGGAGCCATGTTTGAAGAAGACTATAGCCAAATGGTAGTGGTAAAAGATATTGAAGTCTATTCGATGTGCGAGCACCATATGTTGCCATTCTTTGGTAAAGCACATATTGCTTATATTCCAAATGGTCATATCGTAGGTCTGAGTAAAATACCTCGAGTAGTTGATATTTTTGCAAGAAGACTACAAGTACAGGAGCGTTTGACCAATGAGATTCGAGATTGTATCCAAGAAACTTTGGGAGCTAAGGGTGTCGCCGTCGTGATCGAATGCAAGCATATGTGTATGGCGATGCGCGGTATTCAGAAGCAAAATTCTGTAACCACCACATCGGCTTTTACTGGAGCTTTTCAGAATGATGTGACACGTTCAGAATTCTTAAAATTAATTACGGCAAACTTGACGTAATTCATTAAAAAATACAAAACTTTTAAGTCGAATCTTTAGCTAAAGATTCGACTTTTTTTGCTTTAAAATTCCTTAATTTATAAAAATCTCTAAAATTGCAAAAGTGTTTCTATCGCCCATAAGGGCATATGTCATTTTTTATGTAACATTTCCTTAAATATTAATTTCCTTAAAATCAGTTTGTTATGTTTTAATTTTTCTGAATATAAATCATGTTCAGTAAATTTGTTGTTATGGACATTTGTAATGAGCATTTAGAATCCTACTTAGAGCATACCTGTGACGATGAAAATTCGTTGCTAAAAAGTATCAATAGGGAGACCTATTTGAAGGAAACAATGCCCCATATGTTGTCTGGACATTACCAAGGAAGAGTGCTTGCTATGTTGAGTAAATTAGCTGCTCCAAATACTATTTTGGAGATTGGTACGTTTACTGGATACGCTACACTTTGTCTAGCTGAAGGCTTGTCAAAAGAAGGTATCATACATACAATCGATGTCAATGCTGAGCAAGAAGAACGGGTACAGGGTTATTTTGACCGATCACCTTTTGCATCCCAAATTAAGTATCATATTGGCGATGCAGCAACAGTGATCCCGACGATTGAGGGTAGCTTTGATCTGGTTTTTATAGATGCTGATAAGAAGCGTAATCATTACTATTACGAATTAATTTTAGATAGAGTCCCGTCTGGAGGGCTGATTTTAATCGATAATGTCTTGTGGAAAGGCAAAGTATTAGATGAAAATCCAGACAATCAAACAAAGCAAATCATAGATTTGAATGAACAATTAGCTCAGGACCAGCGCATCGAAAAGGTTTTATTGCCCATTCGAGATGGACTTTTTGCATTACGCAAAAAGTGATTAGTGGACTAAATGATTCTTTATGAATTTTAAAACATTAAAAAACTATGTTGCTGTATTAATTTTGGTCGTCAGTAGTTATAATACTGTATCCGCTCAAAGCAATCAATTTTATATTGATAAATACAGCCCCGTAGCACAAGAGATGATGCAAGAACATGGTGTTCCAGCATCGGTAATTTTAGCTATTGCAATGCATGAAAGTGCACATGGAAATAGTAAGATTGCTAAAAATTTAAATAATCACTTCGGTATTAAAGGAAAAAATAATAGCAAAGTGATTAATTCAGCATATAAAGGTTATAAATCAGTACTTGATTCTTATAATGACTTTATATCTTTGGTTAAACGAAAGAAAACCACGACTCCCCTATTTGAGGATAATCGGGGACAAAATTACAAAGCTTGGGTAGGCGCTTTAGCAAAGGCGGGATATTCAAGAACTAAAGATTGGTCTTCGAAGATTATCAAAACAATCGAAATGTATGATTTAGATAATTTTGATAAAAATCCAACACCCATATCTAGAAAACTCACCGCTTCGAAGTAATTCTGCTCATACGATGAAAAAATTTGCTTTTATCCTACTTGCCATTACTGTTTTTTTTAGTTCATGCTCATCCAAAAAAAACACTGTTTATAAAAGTAAAAATCATACAGGTACTCCCTCTTCCAATCTTCCAAGTAAAACCAGACCAGCTGTTTCGGGGAATGCTTATGTTGAAAAATACAAAGATATTGCGATTGCAGAAATGAATAAGTATGGTATTCCTGCGAGTATCAAACTTGCTCAGGCCTTACTGGAGTCTGGCAATGGAAATAGTTATTTAGCAACACAGGCTAATAATCATTTTGGAATCAAATGTGGCGGGGTATGGAAAGGAAAATCCATTACTCGTCCTGACGATCGCTTTGATGATTGTTTTCGTGTATACGAAAGTCCTGAACAATCATTTCGGGATCATTCGGAGTTTTTGTTGCGCAAACGATATTCAGATTTGTTCCTACTCAACAAAAATGACTATAAAGGTTGGGCAAAAGGATTAAAAGCGGCAGGTTATGCCACCAATCCACGGTATCCGGACTTATTGATTGATATGATTGAACGATATGAACTGTATCGATACGATCGTGTAGAGACGCGTGTAGAGAAAGAGAAAAGAGAAGTTGTTGTTGAACGGGAGATTGTGCACAATGCAGTCGAAGCTCCTGTGGTACAAACAGAGCAAATCAAGAGTCCTGTAGCAATGCGTATTCATGAAGTGCAGGGTAAAGATACGCTGTATTCTTTGAGTAAGCTGTATGGCATCTCTGTGGATCAGATTAAAGCGTTGAATGGTCTTACGGATACCAATTTATCTGTAGGTCAGCTTTTGGTGATTTCGAAGTAAATCATCAAAAGATGTTAAATATTTCACTTTTGCGATGCTAAAACGTAGTTTTACAGGAGTGAAGAATCTACAAAATATCGTTATACTCCTTCTTTTTTTTGCGATAGTACCAACAGCTATTGCGCAAAAGAAAATTGAAGGTATTGTTTCCGATTTCCACACGAAACAAAGAATTTCCAAAGTAACGATTCGCAATGTCAGGACCAACGAAGAGGTTTATAATAATACGAAAGGTGAATTTTCTATTTTAGCAGAGAAAGGTGATGCTTTGATCGCCACTTCACGCGAATACTTCCCAGATACTGTAGTGGTCAGTATGTCTCCCGTTATCTTATTTCATCTGAAACGGGAATCGATATATATTGACGAAGTTTCTGTAGTAGCAAAAAAAGATCCAGATGAAATATTGAAGAAAGCAAAAACCGATTATGAGAAAGCCTTCAGATTGTCCGAATCAGGAGATTTGTTCTCTGTGGGACAAAATGGAGCGGGCTTAAGTATCAATTCCATTTATAGTCTTTTTAGTAGAGAAGCTAAGAATGCGAAAAGATTAAAGAAATTGATTGAAAATGATTATAAAGACAATGTGATCGAGTATAAATTTTCAACGCAATTGGTAAGCCGTACGACAGGGCTTACTGGTGATGAACTTGATAAATTTAGAAGAATTTTTAAACCGAGCTACTTTTTTATCATCAGTTGCACGCAATATGAACTGACAAATTATATCAAAGATTGCTATCAAAAGTATCAAAAAAATCCTTCTCGATATTTTATTGAGCCATTACCAACAATAAATCCTATTTTAGTACCTTAAAATTAAGAAAAGAAAAAGAGTCGCTTGATATGAAGTTACAATCCTTATTTGCCTTATTAATTCTTGGTGTATCGTGCAGTACAGTTCGAGCTCAGGTTTTGAAAGACCTTAGAGTAAAGCCAGATTCAGTTATTTCGGAGAATAAACAAGAAAATGTCTCCTTAAAGAATATAAGACCTATTGTTCCTAAGTTAGAATTAGAAGTTGATTATTGGAAACATTGGACCAGTTTTGGAGTCAATATCAATCAAGCAGCATTCAATGATAATTGGAAAGGTGGTGGTGTCGGATCAACAGCGGTAGGCTTAATTGCTAACCATAAGTCGGACTATACCAGAGATAATTTCAACTTTGTAACCGAGATCGATTTGCGTTACGGAAAAATTAAAAATAAGAGTCAAATTGCAAAGAAAAATAATGACCGTATTTTTTGGGATAATAAACTGTCCTATAAATTGTCTCCGAAATGGGCTCTGTATACCTCATTGACATTTGAATCGCAATTTGATGATGGGTTTAGATACAAGACAGAGAACGGTAGAGATACGATTGATTATATCGAAAATGCTTTTATGGCACCTGCATACATAACAGAATCTCTGGGTCTTGAGTATAAACCGAGTGCTTCTTATTCGATTCGTTTTGGTACCGGTACGGCACGTCAAACGTTAATCTTAGATAATCGGGTTAAGCCTAGATCGGCAGAAGACTATTTTAGAGAATTTGGTGAATATTTTGACCCGAAAAAACCTGAAAGAGGAACGGGTGAACGTTTTGGGATTAAAGAAGGGGAAGACTTTAAAAATGACCTCGCTTTTCAGATCACCGGAAATATGGATAAAAATTTTACGGATAAATTGAATGTGAAAGCACGTTATAATTTATTTGCGAATTATAAAAAATTAAATGATCCTTCACATCGTTTGGATGTAACGGTTACAGCTAAAGTTTCTAGAGCGATCAATGTAAACTTAAATGGAATTATGGTTTACGATTCAGATGTTATTTCACGAGTTCAGTTAAGTGAGTCATTAGCTTTAGGATTAGTTTATAAGTTACCGAGATAATGTTGGCAAGGAAATACTTTTGCTGGTATGCTTTATTCTATTGCTTTTTATTCCTAACGGGGTGTAAGAGCAAATCGAGTGTGGTCAAAAAAGGACCTGCAGAGCAGGTCATACCTGTCAAGATCGATACAGTCATCAAGACGGTGATCGTACATGATACGGTTCCTAAGCTGAGTATGGGCGAGCATAAAGTATGGACCTTAGGAAAAATGGGGTCGCATGCAGGTATGAGACAAGAGACCGCTATCCATTATGATATACGTAAACCTAACTACGTTATTATTCATCATACTGCACAAAATAGCCTGGATCAGACCATTAGGACTTTTCAAGTTGAGCATACTAAGGTCAGCTCCCATTATGTGATAGGGCGCGATGGTGTCATTGTCCAGATGCTCAATGATTATGTCAGGGGATGGCATGCCGGCCTATCGAAGTGGGGTACGATCACTGATATGAATTCGATCTCGATTGGAATAGAATTGGACAACAATGGCAGAGAAGCATTTCCCGAAGCACAGATAGCAGCTCTTTTGGTCGTTTTAGATACATTAAAAACAAATTACGGAATTCCAACAGCCAATTTTATTGGTCATGCAGATATTGCTCCAGCTCGTAAAAATGATCCCAGTGTATTTTTTCCATGGAAAAAATTAGCAGATCGAGGATTTGGCATCTGGTATAATCCCGCTGAACTCGTCACTGCTCCTGAGACCTTCAATCCAATCGATGCACTGAAAATTATTGGTTATGATACATCCAATTTAAAAGCGGCAATAATAGCCTTTAAGAGAAAATTTGTGATCAATGATGTGAGTCCTGAACTGACGGTGTACGATAAAAGTATCTTATACAATTTATATTTAAAATATTAAGCTATTCTACGGAATGGCTTTTTTTTCGATCTAACTTTTTCATTAGGTAAGCCAGAATCATAACGGCAAGGCAGCCGATCACATTGAGCCACAAAAAGGCTATGACATCCATCTTCCAGATTATAAAAATAATGACTTCCGACAGTATTGCGGCGTAAAATACGGCCTTCCCTCCTATCTTTTTCATGTAAAATGCTACGATAAAGATACCAAGTATGGTCCCATAAAATAAGGATCCTAATATGTTCACTGCCTCGAGGAGATTGCCCAGTTTACTTGCGTAAAGAGCAACAGCAATTGAAAAGATACCCCAAAATAGGGTGAACATGCGGGACCAAAAAAGATCCTGTTCAGTAGTCGATTGTTTATTGATAAATCGTTTATAGATATCCACAGTACTTGTAGAAGCTAAGGAGTTGATGGCGCTAGCTGTCGAACCCATGGATGCAAGAAAGATGACCGCGATCAGCAAGCCAATTAAGCCCTTAGGGAACGTGTTGTTGACAAAGGACAAGAAGATGTAGTTGTTGTCGTTTGTTTCCGCTGAGGGGTTATTTTTCTTGATTAATCCAATGACTTCTGTTCGAATATCATTGAGCTGTTCATTTGAATGCTTTAGTGCTGCACGGCTTTCATCAATGGTTGATTGGTCATCGAGGTCGATCGCTTTTGTTAACCGATCGATGGTTGTACGTTTCTCATTGCTCAGCAAGATCTGTTGCTTTTCCAGATCCTGATAGGAGCTGTTATATTCACTCTGTTTTAATTTATCGATCTCGGCTTGATTGAAAAATATAGGTGGCGTATGGTATTGATAATAAACAAAAACGAGCACTCCTATAAGTAGAATACAAAATTGCATCGGAATTTTCAATAAACCATTCATGAGTAGGCCTAGTCTGCTTTCTTTAATCGAAGATCCCGTCAAATAACGGCCTACTTGACTTTGGTCTGTACCAAAATAAGATAGCTGCAAGAAAAAACCACCGATAATACCTGTCCATACGGTATATTGATTATTCAGATCAAATGTGAAGTCTATTGCATTTGTTTTTCCGGATTTTCCTGCGATGTGGAGCGCCTTATAGAGTCCGATATCGGATGGTAATAGTTTGACCACCAGTATTCCGGCGACAAGTAATGCCCCAAATATAATACTCATCTGGATCAATTGCGTGTGCGAAACAGCTTTAGTACCTCCATATGTCGTATAGATAACCACCACAGTTCCTATTAACAAGGTCGTGATCGGAAGGTTAATATGTAAGATGCTGGCGATGATCAGTGCTGGAGCAAAAATGCTGATACCTGTTGATATACCGCGTTGTATCAAGAATAAGAATGCGGTCAATCCACGAGTTCGAATGTCAAATCGTTTTTCCAAAAACTCATAGGCAGTATATACTCGCAGCTTATGAAAGATGGGGACAAAAGTGATACACAGTACAATCATGGCCAAAGGAAGGCCAAAATAGAACTGTACGAAACTCATACCCGAACTATATGCCAGACCAGGGGCAGAAAGAAAGGTGATGGCACTTGCTTGAGTCGCCATCACCGAAAGCCCGACATGATACCAGGGCAAAGATTGATTGCCGAGTAGGTATCCGTCAATATTTTTGATTCCTCTACTTTTGTACATACCATACAGTACGATGAGCAAAAGTGTCAGAATAAGGACTATCCAATCGATCGTACTCATGAAAAATAATTCGTGAATAGATAAAGGAATAGTATGACCACAAGTAGGCTACACGCAACTAAAATATAAAAGCGCTTCCATTTTTGTGTTAAGGGAGTCTGTTCCCTATCTGTCATGTGGCTTTTGAGCGTAAAGGTAGCTATTGAAGAAAACTGCAATTACTAAACCAACAACAGCTCCTCCTATGATACTTAAAAATGTCTCGTTTGCAGTGAATGAAATTAAAGCTCCAAATATGACACCGATTAATACGATTAATCCTTTTGGATTAGGTGCACATGCGCTGTTTTCAATTTGATTTTCCATTGTAATGTCTATTTTATTTTGATTTTGATAACAAATTTACAAATAATCTGTAAGCTCCGGGAACTCCAGCGGGCAATTGTCTGAAAAATGACAATGATGTATAGACAAATCTACCACTTCCATAGTTAGCAATCAAGAGTGATCCATGATGAAGAGGTTCATTTTTATCTTGTATCTGGATCGGTGTCTGGTACCGACTATCGATGTCTTCAGCAAAGTATAATCCCCTTTCCTGGATCCAATTGTCAAAATCAGATGCCGTGATTTTATTTGGATAATTGAAAATCGGGTTTTGTGCATCAAAATGGACCACCGCAAGTTCTTCTGTTACCCTACTATTACCGATCCGGAAAGGGTAAGGGCCAAATTGACTGGACAATAATTTATTGTTTACATTATATTGCTCCAAGACAGTACCCCCATTTTTGACATATTCGTTTAGTTTTGGGCTTATCTGATCCATGGTTTTCAATACATTAAAAGCTCTGATACCGACAATAATCGCATCATACTGCTGTAAGTTTTGCTGTAAAATCTGGGATTCAGACAATATATCCACCGATATGCCAATTGCTTTGAGCGATTCTGGTATCAAATCTCCTGCTCCGATCAGATAACCAACCTTTTTAATCGGCACTTGTAACTGCAGATTGCTGACCTTCACGGCCAGATCTGGAAACCAGTTAATGGTTGGGATATGATCGTAATGGATCTGACGATCTATCTTAACCTTTTCATCCGTATCAAAACGGAAGGATAGCGTATCCAATCGCGTCTCTTTTGTTTGAGCTTGAATCGTGAATTCTTTGCTGATGTGTTGAAGATTGTCCGAAAATTCTAATGTAAACACCTCTGGTGTTATTTTCCAGTTCTTATTGATGACTGAAGAAACTGTTTTCGTTATGTTTTTAGTATTGCTTTCATTATCAAAAGTCAGTGTGAGCTTCTGTGGAGTGCTGTTTTGACTGAGTACCACCGTTTGATTTGTCGATGCGGTGACAGCAGGAGCAATTACAATTGGATCGTAGATTTCTCCCCTCACAGGATCTGTAAATTTGTACTGAATAGGCTTTTTATAAGTTAGCGAATTTCCATTGATAAGCAATTCATAACTCACAGATGGGTAATCTGGATTTTCTGGTTCTCCAGTTTTATTAAAGTCTGAAAATTGGAATCGACCGATTAGAACCGGTTCGTTGAGCCAATACGGCTGGGTCGTTGAAGATGCGTCAAAGGTGCCAGAAAAGCTCGTTAGAGAATTATTTTCCAGCTTTTGATTGATAGCTTGTTCATTTATTTTTTTCAGTTGCACAGAGGCAATATCTGCTCTTACAATAAGTTGATTGTTTACCTTGATCTGGTCTCCAACAGCAAAATGTGCTCGGTCTGCTAAGCTCTCAATTCGTATTCCGGCGCATGCAAGTATCAAATCTTTGATTTCATTTGTTTTTTCTACTTTCCAATACGGATCATCGATCGTCTGGATCAGATTCAATACTTCAAATAATTGCGGTAGGGACTTTTCAGGAGCGCGGAGTTGATAAGACGCATTTATAGCTTTGATTTTGTCACTTATGATTTTGCCTTTACCTATTCTAGACCAAGATTGATCGATTCCTTCGAAGATGTCTATTTTAGCGGGTTTTCCAGCAATAAACTCAAAATATTCTTTCGATTTTCCTACTTGAGCAGCACTACCAAATCCTTGACTTTTATGCGATGATCTGCTATCCGCAGCAATTTCACCATAAGATTTTCCAATTAAGGGATTGTATTGCCCGATTTCTACCTGCAGTTGATTTTCGTTTATCGTATTCTGATTGCCAAAATTGTAGGTATTCCAAAGTAATCGTGCTGCTTGCCATGGTTTTACTTGCGTAAGTTGTTCGGGAAAACGAGTTGGATCTGCAGCAGCTAGAAAGGCTTCGTGTGCAAGTATTGCTGATGCTTGATGATGGCCGTGTCCGCCCCTTGCATCTGGTGGAAAACGGGTGATAATCACATCAGGTCTGAATTTTCGAATGATCCATACGGCTTCCCTAAGCACCTGATCTTTATCCCAAAAATTAAAAGTTTCTTCCGATGTTTTGGAAAATCCAAAATCAAATGCTGAGGTAAAGAACTGCTCACCATGATCGATTTTTCTTGCCGCTAAAAGCTCTTGTGTTCTGATCAAACCGAGTTCGATGCCCTGTTCTGTGCCAATTAAGTTTTGACCACCATCTCCTCGAGTCAGTGAAAGATAGCCTGTTTTATAGTGTTTTTCTTGCGCTAGCCAAGCGATTAATTTCGTGTTTTCATCATCAGGATGAGCTGCAAAGTATAAGACAGAGCCCAGAACATTCAATTTTTCTAATTTTGATTTGATCGTAGCACTATTCCAATTTGTTGCTGCCTTTTGAGCATGAGCATGTTGAAAAAGTCCCAAGAAAAGAAGAACGTTGGTAAATAGAATTGATTTTAGCATAGATTAAAGGTAAATATATTGTGGTTAAATAAAAAACGGAAATTCTGTGGGGAGAATTTCCGTTTCTAACAATTAAAATATTTTCTTAAAATCTACCCTTTTAAAAGTTTGTTTTTGAGGATAGTCAATTCTTTAAGTGGTAACCTTTATTACCGCTAAAGATAGTATAATCTTTATTGCAGTTTAGCATTAATTTAGAACAAGTTTTCCACAACATACAGCTTATAAACATTTTCCTACTAAAAATGAGTTCTTTAATTGTTAAAACAAGTATTGCTAAAGTGCATTAAAACTATAATTTATTTATCGATAGAACCCAATACACGTTTCATAAACATGTTCATGGCATCTTTTTTACTGTTTCCTTCTTTCATTAATTTGTCGACTTCAACAGCACCATAAAGATTGGAGATCAATTCGCCGATCACATCAAGTTCCTCGTCTTTTAAAGGAGCTTCAACTAAAGATTCCAAGGTTTCGATTGTTTCTAAGACATAATCAACGTCGTTTTGTTCGATAAACTCGGTGATATGTTTAATTACTGGAAGCTTCATTGAATAAGTCGATTAAGGCGTCAAATTTATTTGTCTGTACTTGATTTACTAATTTACCGTTTTTAAAAGCTGCAAAAGTTGGCAAATTGCTGACATTCGCTAGTTTTCTAGATTCAGGAAATTTTTCAGCATCAGCGATAACAAAAGTTACATTTTCATTTTCTGTTGCCAATTTCTTGAATTTTGGTTTCATTATTTTACAGTTACCACACCAAGTAGCTGCATATTGAACCATTACAATATCATTATTTTCTACAATTTCTTGTAAATTATCGTTTTCTAATTCTTGTACCATGATTTTGTTGTTTATTTATTGAGAAAGATGAATAAACAAAGGGGAAATGGGATTATCCCCTTTGTCAAAAGACTGCAATGTCGTCTTTATTATGGTTTAGTTACCAGCTAAATAGCTAGCTACACCGTCACGAGTCGCATGCATAGCTTCTTTTCCTTCTTCCCAGTTTGCAGGACATACTTCACCGAAATTTTGAACGTGTGCATAAGCATCGATCAAACGTAAATATTCTTTCACGTTACGACCTAATGGCATATCGTTTACAGATTCGTGGAATACGCGACCTGTTTCATCGATTAAGTAAGTCGCTCTGTAAGAAACTGCAGAACCTTCTACCAATGTACCGTACTCTGGGTGCTCTACTTCTTTAATATCTAAAATACCTAATACTGAAGATAAGTTACGTGTAGTATCTGCTAAAATTGGGTATGTTACACCTTCGATACCACCGTTATCTTTAGCTGTATTTAACCAAGCGAAGTGAACTTCGTTTGTGTCACAAGATGCACCGATAACGATTGTATTACGTTTTTCAAATTCTGGTAAAGCTTCTTGGAAAGCATGTAATTCTGTTGGGCAAACAAAAGTGAAATCTTTTGGGTACCAAAACAATACTACTTTTTTACCTTCTTGAACTGCTTTTTCGAAAACGTTAATTTGTAAATTATCGCCTAAATAATCGATTGCATCTACAGTGATGCTTGGAAAACTTTTACCTGTGAAACTCATAATATATCTTTCTTTTTTTGTTGCTACAAAGATACCTCAAAATTGGTTAATAAAGAATCGATTTTATCAATGAGCTATCGTTAAAATCTATTTTTACATTGAGGGTACAATCAATTTTGTCGATATATTTTTTATAAATAAATTTTGCATATATCAGACAAAATTCTACCTTTGTAGCGTTCCATAAGGAAATTGAGATTCAATAAATCTTAATACTTTATAAGTCAACAAATTATACTGGGGGGGTTCCAGAGCGGTCAAATGGGACGGACTGTAAATCCGTTACTTCGGTTTCGAAGGTTCGAATCCTTCTCCCCCCACAGTATTTTTTCTCTCCTCTATTTTCATCAATATTTTACAAAATAAGTTTGGGATTAAGCAATATATTTGAAATATTTGCATACGATTTGTCGGCCCTGTAGTTCAACGGATAGAATGGATGTTTCCTAAACATTAGATAGCAGTTCGATTCTGCTTGGGGCTACAAAATAATAAATGTGAGATCGCTCAATGACCTCACATTTATTATTTTATACGATGAGGAGACCCATCTCTAATCTTTGATCGCGCTCATAATCAATAGATATAAATTGCTTAGCCTTTAAATACCTTTAATTTACTGGCCATCACAAACATCATAATGCCGAATAAAGAAAATACACCATAAGAATAGCGTAAACTTGTCAGCTCTGCAATATATCCAATCAGAGGCGGTCCCATTAGGAAGCCCAAAAAGCTGATGCTCGATACCATGGCTAATGCAACACCCGAAGGGACATGTTTGTTTTGTCCAGCGACACTATATACCGTTGGTACATTGCAGGCAACACCAATACCGACCATCATAAAGGCAAGTGTTGAAATATAGAAGTCCGGAAAAATCACGGAGGTCATCATACCGGTAAACATGAGGATACCACTAATTTGCAAGGTGCGTTTTCGTCCAAGCCGACTAATAACAGCGTCGCCAATAAATCGACCTAATGCCATCATCACCATGAAGGAAGCATAACCCACGATAATAAACTGCTCGGGAGCATGAACGATCTCCTTAAAATAGACACCACTCCAATCAAACATGGCGCCTTCTGTTGCCATGCTAAAAAATCCAATGATGCCCAATTGCACTAAGCTACTTTCTGGTTTCGAGAAAAAAGAAGTCTTTTTAGTTTGAACCGCTTTTCCCGGTACCAGGTATCGGTAATTGATCGTCGTATTGATGACTATTAATATAAAAATAATCATAAAATGGGGTATGGTATCGACAGCAATATTCATGGTGAGCAGGCCAATGAGTGCACCTGTAAATCCAGCAATGCTCCATGCGCCGTGAAAAGAAGACATGATTGATTTCTTAAATATTTTTTCAGCCGCCACACCTTGCGTATTTACCGCGATATTGCACATGTTGCCAACCACCCCAAATAAGAATAAAACCGCTCCCAATTCCCAGGCATTTCGTGCAAATCCTACCAAGCAAAGTACTAAAGCATAGATAATGGCTACAATCCGTAATACCTTGGCACTGCCATATGTGATCACTAATTTTCCTGACAGTGCCATCGTCACCAATTGTCCCACCGGTAGCATCAATAATATGGTTCCCAATTGGCCTTCAGTAAGATCTAAGCGCTCTTTGATAATTGGAATACGACTTGCCCAAGAGGCAAATGCTAGTCCTTGGCAAAAATAAAATAGAGATACGGCAATCCGAATGCGATTGCGTTTTTGATAAAGCTCTTCTTCAGAGTAGGTTAGGGTTGAGTCCATTGTTGATGTTATGAGTGACCAAAGTTACATGTAAGAAATTAAAATTTAGGTACAGGTCTATTTCTTCTTTCAAAATAAGACCCGATTTAATTTACAGCAAGCAGTACCGACGGTCAGTTTTTGATACAACACTTTGTTTTTAAAACAGTTTTAGTAAAGGGTACAATTAGTGCAATCAGTCGATGGATTATTTATTGGTTTTTAACAAGTTCTTAAGTAACTTTATAGAGTCATATCATCCATTAACCACCTATAAAAGTATGATCAAAAAATTTTTGTTGGGTACTTGTCTTACCCTTTGTGAAGCTGTGCTTACATTCGCGCAGCAGCAGCCGACTTTTTTGTCGCATCCGACCTTAAGTCCTGATGGAAAAATCCTTGTTTTTAGTTTTGAAGGCGATCTATGGAAGGTCGAAAGTGAGGGCGGAGTGGCTGTCAGGCTCACCGGCATGGAAGGCAACGAAATTAATCCGCGGATATCACCTGATGGAAAACAGCTTGCCTTTTCTGCGAATCAGAATGGAAATATGGACGTCTATGTCATGCCATTAGCAGGTGGTGATATCCGTCAACTCACCTCTCATGAAGGGGCAGATGAAATAGACAGCTGGAGCTGGGACAGCAAAACGCTCTATTTTACTTCTACCCGTTACAACCGAATGAGTAGCTATCAAGTTGCCGCCACAGGCGGTACGGCAAAACGCTTATTTCCACATTATTTCAATTATATCAGTCAAGTCGTGGAGACACCTTCAGGGGAACTGTTGTTCAATGACAGTTGGGAGGGTTACAGTTCTGCAAACCGGAAGCGATATAAAGGAGCATTCAATCCCGACATAAAATCATATAATCCCAAGACAAAAGCATTTAAGCAATATACCGATTATAACGGCAAAGACTTTTGGCCTACTGTAGATCAGCATGGAAAGATCTATTTTGTTTCCGATCAGGGAAATGCAGAATATAACCTTTACCAGCTCATCAATGATAAGCCAACAGCATTGACTTCATTTAAAGAGTCTATTAAAAGACCTGCTGTGGCTGCCAATGGAAAAACGATAGCCTTTGAAAAAGGGTATCAGCTGTTTCTCTATGATGTGGCATCAAAGAAAGTGACACAGCCCAATATTGCATTAAGTAGAAATCAGGTGCTTGGCAAAAGCAAAGAATTTAATGTCAATAGCAATATCAGCTATTTTGATGTTGCGATGGATGGAAAGAAAATGGCTTTTGTGTCTAGAGGTGAACTTTTTGTTTCGGACAGCGAAGGTAAGTTTATCCGTCAGATGCCGAGTCAAGGACAGCGCATTATGGAAGTAAAGTGGCTCAAGGATAATAAAACATTGCTTTATACTCAGACCTATCAAGGATATCTAAACTGGTATACGCGTAGTGCGGATGGTACGGGCGAAGTCAAACAATTGACCCAAGATCTTCGAAACAATAGAGAGATTACATTTAATGCGGATAAATCGCAAGCAGTCTACCTAAGCGGAAGGGACGAGGTTAGGGTATTGGACTTGACGAGTCTGAAAAGTAAAACAGTTGTTAAAGATGAGCTGTGGGCTTTCCAAAATTCATCTCCATCCTTCTCCCCAGATGGTAAATATCTTTTATTTACGGCTATCCGCAATTTTGAGCAAGATATATTTGTCCATCAGCTCGCGTCAAACCAGACAACCAATTTGACCAATACGGGTGTGTCAGAAACCTCTCCTTCTTGGTCTCCAGACGGAAAATATATCTATTTTGCCAGCAACCGTACAAAACCAGCTTTCCCTACAGGAATGCAAAATTCGAGTATTTTCCGCATGGCACTGGAAAATTTTGATGAACCGTATCGAAATAATAAATTCAACGAATTATTCAGTCAGCCAGTAAAAAAAGATACCATTTCGGACAAAAAGACTGGTGATCAATCAAAAGGTAAGGATAAGAAAGATGAAAAAGCAATCGCCACGCATACACCTAGTGATAAAAAGGTAGTGGTGACTATTGATCTGCAAGGTTTACGAGACCGTATCGAACAAGTGAGCCCGGCTTTTGGAACACAGTCCGATCCGATCGCCATACAAAAAGGAGAAAAGAATTATGTTTTCTTCTCATCCAACCACGAAGGGAAATACAGTCTGTACAGAACGATTTATGAACCATTTGAAACGAGCAAAACAGAGAAGGTGATCGAGAGCGGGATTAATCAATTTACAGAAGCGAATGGTAAATATTTTATCCTCAATAAAGGTGCTATACAAAAATATAATCTTGAGCAAAATAAGCTTGATGCAATAAATATCAATTTCAAGTTTAACCGTGATCTAGAAAATGAGTTTAAGCAAATGTTCTATGAGACTTGGGCTGGATTGGAGGAAAACTTCTATGATAGTACTTTCCACGGTATCGATTGGGGAGTGATGAAAAAGAAGTATGAACCTTATCTGACAGGGGTTAATAACCGCAGCGATCTACGGATTTTACTCAATGATATGTTGGGCGAGTTAAATTCATCGCATCTCGGATTTAGTTCAATGGGAGCAGAAGAGCGCAAGCCATTTGGATTTGTGACCAATGAAATAGGCGTTCTGTTTAATCAGGAAAACCCTTATCAGATCGAGCATATTATCGATAATAGTCCAGCTTCACGAAAAGGTGTAGATCTAAAAGAGGGAGATGAAATCATAGCAGTCAACGGCAATAAGGTGGATCCAAAGATCGATCGTGATGTCTATTTTACCTGGCCGTCACTGGCAGAAGAAGTCCAATTAACCATTAAGCGTGCAGGAAAAGAGATCATGGTCAATATCCGTCCCTTGACAAGTACCGCCTTTAAGGATCTTATCTACGATGAATGGATAAAGAGCAATCGTGGTAAAGTGGATACCTGGAGTAAAAGTAGGATCGCTTATTCGCATATGAAAAATATGGGGGGATCGGAATTGCAGCGCTTTTTAATAGATATGGCGGAACAAGAAAATAATAAAGAAGGTATTATTTTAGATTTACGATACAACACCGGAGGCAATGTACATGATGAAGTCTTGCGTTTTCTATCGCAAAGACCTTACCTGCAATGGCAATACCGAGGCGGTAAAATGGCGCCACAAAGTAACTTTGCGCCAGCATCAAAACCCATTGTATTGTTGATCAACGAGCAGTCTTTAAGTGATGCTGAGATGACTGCAGCTGGATTTAAAGAATTAAAATTGGGTAAGATCATCGGAAATGAAACGTATCGCTGGATCATCTTTACCTCGGCAAAGGGATTGGTAGACGGATCTAATTATCGCCTACCTGCTTGGGGCTGTTATACTTTAGATGGCAAAGATCTGGAATACACAGGTGTAGCGCCAGATATTTTTGTGCATAATACCATTGCTGATCGATCTAATGATCGAGACCCGCAGTTAGAAAGAGCTGTGCAAGAAATATTGAAAGATTTAAAATAAGGATAACATTTAAAAACCTAAAAAGACCAGATTCGGAATGTGAAATCTGGTCTTTTTTGTTTTATGATCTTACGAGTAAGTGGAGGGTTTATTCCATCATGAACCTTGTGATGATTGAACAAGATGATGATATGAATAGGTTGACGGATAAAATAATGACTATGCTTGCTGTTTTAAAAAGAAAACGGTCAGGCTGCGTGCTCCTTGGGCACCGCGGACTAGGTAAGCACCGATATCTGCTGTAGCAGAGGGGCCCATGACAAAACATCCATAAGTGGAAGCCTGAAAATCAATTTTACGATAGGCGGTATGCATATTTTCCGTGATTAAATCAGGATCCAGTAAAATGGCAAGATGCTGAGAAAGAAAACCCAAAGAATTTACTTGCAACGAATTTTCTGTTAACCATATCATGCCCATTTCTGCGACACCAAACTCAGCTCGAATGATCCCTAAGTCTACGTCCTCCAATTCCCTAGGATGGGCAATAGCTTGGATTGATTTGCTTCCCTCCCACTCCGAAGTTGCAGAACAAGTGACTCGTGTATCTGGAAGTTTTTGGCGCATGATTTCCTTTGCTTCATCGATACTGCCTACCTCATAGCTTTCTCCTCCAGAAAGTCCCAGATTTACAATAAATTTATCTTTTAGATTAGTACCTTGTTTTTCATAGGTTGGTATCGTTGGATAATCCACCTTTTGAGCAGGAAGATTCTGCCGTATAGCTGCTAATAATTCTTCTAGTGAACTCATTTTTTCAATCTATTTTTAATATACCAATCCCTAAAAGTTTCTTTTTTGATTTCTGGCAATTCGCGATGTTTACCCCAAGCATTTAGCTTTTTATGGTACAATAACCAATTCGGAGTCAGTTTCATTCCATAGTAAGCAGCTTTCTCTGCCAATCGGAATAATTTTGGATTCGCAAACACTTTTTCTACTGCCCCGAAAGCATAGTGAAGTGTTTTAGAGGATTCATTTATGTTGACCATGCGCTGCCTCCACAGACCGATCTGCTCCGCGATATTGATACGGACGGGGCACACCTCAGAACAAGAGCCGCACAAAGAGGAGTGGAATGGAAGTTCGCTGAATTTGGATTCATCAAACGTCGGGTCGATAATAATGCCAATAGGTCCTGAATAAGTTGCGCCATAGGCAAGTCCCCCACTGCGACGATAGACTGGACAGGTATTCATACAGGCGCCACAGCGGATACATTTTAAAGATCGCCAAAAATCTTCCATACCAAGACGACGGCTTCTGCCATTGTCCGTGAGTACGATATGCATTTCGGTACCCGATTCGCGAGGACCCATAAAATGAGAGGTGTAACGGGTCGCGGGAGTACCCAGGGCACTTCGAGATAAGAGTCGGATAAATAAACCCAGATCTTCCGTCTTAGGTAGGATTTTTTCGATCCCAATACTTGCAATATGCAGCGGTGGGATGCTCGCCGTCAAATCAGCATTACCCTCATTGGTGCAGACGACAAAAGCTCCAGTTTCGGCAATAGCGAAATTTGCACCTGTTAGCCCAGCGTGGGCTTCCAAAAATTTGGGACGTGCATTATTGCGCATTGCTTCAGTCAATTGCTGTGGATCATCTTCGTTGGGATCCGTACCAATCGTTCGCGCAAAAAGTTCGGCGACATCTGCAGTTGTTTTGTGGATAGCGGGCATGACGATGTGACTTGGCATCTCTCCGGAGAGTTGTTGAATACGCTCTCCAAGATCCGTTTCGATCAACTCGATCCCCCTAGCCTCTAGAAAAGCACCCATTTCACATTCTTCCTGCAACATGGATTTACTTTTCACGATTTTAGTCGCATGGTGACTTTTTAGAATATCATAAACAGTTTGATTGTGCTCAATGTCATCCTTTGCAAAATGAACGATCACACCACGTTTAGTAGCTTCGGTCACAAACTGTTGGACATAGTGGTCTAAGTGTGTCAAGGTATGCTCTTTGATCTGGGAAGCCAGATCACGCATCTGTTCCCATTCGGGAATACCAGAAGCTGCGGTATCCCGTTTCATACGGGCATTCCAAAGGTTTTTATCATGAGTCGGCTGATGGATGTCATCCATGTAGATGAAATCTGCCGCATTTTGGTCAACTTTAACTTTACTCATCTTCGTTCTAATTAAAAAGGACCGTTGTTCAATACTTGTGCGATATGTACAAATTTTAAAGGTGCCTTTTGGCGCTTGGCTATACCCTCTTGATGCATCAAGCAAGACATGTCTGGAGAAACAATACAAGTCACTTCATGTTGCATATAATCAGCGACTTTATCTTGCCCCATTTTAACACTCACGGCTTCATCTGTTACGCAAAACGTACCCCCAAAACCACAGCATTCGTCTGGACGGGTGATCCGTTCTATCGTTACCCCTTGTACTTTACCTAACAACTCCTCTGTTTTATTGAAATACGGTTCCTGCCATTCCGATCTGGACTGTATATGTAGGCCACGTATAGCGCTACAACTATTGTGTACAGCGACCTTATGATTATAAGTCGCCCACGGAAATTCCTTGACTTGCAAGATATCGGTCAAAAATTCGACCAGTTCGTATGTGTTTTTACGCACATGCTCTACTTTTTTAGTCTGTGGAATAGCATCAAAATGCATGCGAACATGCTTGACACAGCTTCCCGCAGGACCAACGATGTAATCGAAACTTTCAAAATTATCACAGAAGAGCTGTTCTGAAGAAGCTGCATTTTTTTGATCACCTTCATTTCCCATAGGTTGACCACAGCAGGTTTGATTTAAAGGTACGACTACGTCTACTCCAAGGCGTTCCAATAGTTCTAATGTTGCAATACCAACTTCAGGATAGATGGCATCTATATAACAAGGAATAAATAATCCTACACGCATATTGTTGATTTAGATTGATGGGCTAAGTTTACAAATAATATTCGAAAATACTGTTCTTAACTGTGATGGTACAGCAATAAAATGACGATAACGATCTTTTTTATAAAAAAGATGGCGACACCCGCTTGATCATCTCAGTGGTAGTACTAAAAACAAAATCCACAGAAAAGATATCCCGTGGATTTTGTTTTTTTTTAAATGATTTGATTTCTTATTTTTTCTGAACTAAGAGCGCTTTGAGAACTTCGATCGTTTCATTTTTTGCTGCGATGGTTTCTTTAAGTGCCAAGATCGTTTCTTGATGTCCAGAGTTTTCTGAATATGTCGTTGAGGTTAACTGCGTTGTTTCGTTTGGCGATAAATACAGCTGGTTGCTCGCTCCGACTAAGTAGTCCGTATTGATATAATTGTATGAAATTTTCATATCATGGATATGTTGAACACTCACCTTCTTACGTTCAGTTTTGAGATCATTGATCCCAACTTTAGTTTCGTTGATTAATTTACCGAGCTCTACGTATGTTTTTAATTCGCCTTTTTTCTTTAAATCCTCGAATAGGAGAAAGAAACGTTCGTTGTATGAAATTGACATTTTGTATGAATTGTTTTTACTATTGTTTTTTGATAGATGATATACTCATACTATCTTTGATTTTAGCATGTGCAAACATACATTTTATGTGTCGATCTGGTACGATAAAAGTGAACTTATTGTCAATTAAACAGCATAGGTAGATCCAAATACACTAGTAGAGCTGCAGTGCATCGATGATGACGGTATAGATATAATCAAGATCATCATCGCTTATGCAGTAAGGAGGAACGAGATAAATGATATTGCCCAATGGTCTGATCAAGATGCCTCGGCTTAAAAAATAGGGGTATAAGACCTCACTTAAAACACTAAAATAAGATGTTTTTTCATCCTGTTGTAGCTCGATAGCCAAAATAGTTCCCGTTTGCCTAGCATATTTGACCTTTGGATCCAGTACAATATGAGCAAGAAAGGTCTGATGCTTCTGTTCAATAGCTGTTATTCGATCACGAGTTTCCTTTTTTAATAAGAGTTCCATGCTTGCCAAGGCAGCTGCGCAGGCCAAAGGATTAGCTGTAAAGGAGTGACCATGGTAGAGAGCCTTTTTTTTATCATCGGCATAAAAAGCATCATAAATAATCGAGGAGCAAGTGGTCAGGCCTAAAGGCATGGTACCACCCGTAAGTCCTTTTGAAAAGCACATCACATCCGGATATTCGGTTAGGTGATCTGCCGCAAATAATTTACCCGTGCGCCCAAAACCGACAAAGATCTCATCTTGAATCATTAGAATACCTTTTTGACGGCAATAGTTCATGAGCATATTTAGATCTTCAGCTTTATGCATCAGCATACCAGCCGCCCCTTGTATCAAAGGTTCGTAGATGAAACATGCGATGTCGTCAACATACTGGTCGATTTCTTCGAATAAGGATGCTATATTGTCGTGGGTCGGTATATCGATAAAAATAACATCAAAAAGAAGATGCCCAAATGGTTCGGTCCATACCCCACGTGCACTCACCGACATGGCACCAAATGTGTCACCATGATAAGCATTTTGAAAGGCTAGGATTTTTGATTTCTTATGCCCCTTGTTCGCGTGGTATTGTACACACATTTTAAGTGCGACCTCCACAGCTGTCGATCCATTATCCGTGTAGAATACTTTTTCTTGATTGCTCGGAAGGAGCTTTAATAAATTTTCGGCTAGCTGTATGGCTGGTTCATGTGTAAATCCTGCAAATATCACCTGTTCAAGGGTATTGAGCTGGCGGTACACGCGGTCTGCTATGTAAGGATGGGCGTGACCATGTAGCGTCACCCACCAAGAGGAGACAGCATCGATATAGCGCTTGCCCTCGTTGTCATAGAGGTAAGTTCCTTCAGCGCGCACGATAGGCACGATCGCTGATGCCCCTTTCATTTGTGTATAAGGATGCCAATTTACTTTTTGATCCCGTGCTCTTAAATCGTCGTGCATGATCCCTCCTTGATTCCTTTGGCTAGGGGCTGGAGTCCCAATGTCTGGAACATCTTCATATCCTGAGATACACCGGGGTTGGGAGTCACCAATAATGTTTCTTGTTCACCAGTAAAAATAGAATTTGCTCCAGCCATAAAACACCATGCCTGTTCGGTTTCACTCATCTCAACGCGCCCTGCACTGAGTCTTACCATAGCCTTAGGCATGACGATACGGGCCGTCGCAATCATTCTGACCATATCCCAGATGTCGACCTTTGGATTATTTTCTAAAGGAGTGCCCTTTACTCGAGCTAGTGCATTGACAGGGACGGATTCAGGATGCTTGGGCATTGTTGCTAAGGTTAATAGCATAGAGATGCGGTCTTTGTGAGACTCTCCTAATCCAATGATGCCGCCAGAACAAACGGTGATGCCCGCTTTGCGGACATGGTTGATGGTATTGATCCGATTGTCAAATGAACGGGTCGAAATAATCTCGTCATAATAGTGTTCTGAGGTGTCCAAATTGTGATTATAAGCATATAAACCCGCTTCTTGTAGACGTATTGCTTGCTGTTCGGTCAACATCCCTAATGTACAGCACACTTCTAGCCCCAGTGCATTGACTCCCTTTACCATATCAATAATTCTGTCAAAATCACGGTTGTCACGCACTTCTCTCCAGGCAGCGGCCATGCAAAATCGAGTGGAGCCATTCTTTTTTGCCTTTTTAGCATGATCGATTACGGTTTCTGTCGGTAAGAGCGCCTGTACATGGATGTCAGTATGGTAGCGCGCCGCTTGACCACAATACGAGCAGTCTTCAGGGCAGCCTCCGGTCTTGACAGACAGTAAGGTGCACACTTGTACTTCTGCAGGATTGTGAAATTCTCGGTGCACCGTAGCGGCTTGGTATATAAGCTCCATGAGGGGCTGATCATAGATTTGCTGTATTTCTTCTTTGGTCCAGTTGTTTCTGATCTTTGTTTTCATATTGTATTCGTTTGTGTTAAAGAGTTAAACCATGGGCAAGATTGCTGATGGCTTGTGCCGTTATTGCGCTTAAATGCGGTATATGGATCACCCGAGTATCGGATGGTATGTGCTGGCTAATCACCTTTTTTGAATCGGGGTCGATGCCACCATTAAATAGGATATATTTCAAATGCAGGTTTCGTTGTTTTATGGCATTGATCGATAGCAAGGTATGATTGATGCAACCGAGATAGTCTTTGACTACTAGGGCAACAGGAACTGCAAATGATTGTATTAAATCAATCATAAAATGGTTATCATTAATCGGGACAAACAAGCCTCCGGCACCTTCTATGACCAGATGATTGTCTGTTGTCGGGACTTCAAAGTCCGCTAGAGCAATGCTGACCGCTTCTAGTGCTGCCGACTTATGTGGTGATGCTGCAAGCTTTAGTTTATACCGTTCGCTGTGGATGACCACATCGCCTTGTAGCAGATCATAGATGCGCATACTGTCTGTTGCATGCAGTTCTCCAGATTGAATAGGTTTCCAATAGTCCGCTTTCAAATATTGTGTCAATACAGCAGCACATATTGTTTTCCCGATTTCTGTCCCGATTCCGGTGATAAATAGTTGTTCTTTCATAGCTATTTAAAATGTTATTTTTCTTTTACTAAAAATAATAGTAACATGCTGTTTTGCTCACTTCACAGCGATAGGTTTTCTTGTATAAGAGATGCCAGCAATCGGATATCTTCTTTCGTATTAAACGTATGAAGGCATATCCTCAGACGTTCTTGTCCCAATTTTACTGTTGGAGAAAAAACCGCGTAGGTCTGTAGGCCTTTGTGCAATAGGACATCTCTTAATTGCAAGAGTTGCTCATTATTTTTTACCGCAAGTGCTTGAATAGGACTTTCTTTTGCAGATAGAATCGGGAGACCCTGTGATCGAAAAAACTGAATATTTTGTTGCAGCTGATCAGCTAAAGATGGATGATTAAGGATATACTGATACCCCATTTTTAGCTGCATCCACGTCAGATCTGTTGGTGCTGTACTGTATATAAATGGTGAACCAAAATTGATCAAATAGGATTTGACGATAGCCTTACATAGTACCGCAGCTCCATGACATCCCATTGCTTTGCCATAAGTAACAAGAGTCGCGAAAACGTTGTTTTGTAAATCCGATCGATGAACCAATCCGTACCCAAATACTCCAAAAGCGTGTGCTTCATCGACGATTAAAGAAGCGCCATATTTTTCAGTCAACTGTATTATTTCTTTCAGCGGAGCGAAATCGCCTTCCATAGAATACAGGCTTTCAATAGCGACGTAGCAGATACCTTGGGTACGTTTGAGTTTATCTTCGAGATCTTGAAGATTATTGTGTTTGAATTTCCACTTTGTTGCGGTAGACATCATACATCCATCGTGTACAGATCGATGGATATACTCATCGACAATCACGGTTTCTCCTTTTTGTGGTAGGCATGAAAATAAAGTTAGATTTGCGATATAGCCCGATGGAAATAGTAGCGCGGACTCTGCGTGATGAGTTTGGGCAAGAAAATCCTCTGTTTCAAGTGCGACTTGGGTATGACCGCTGATGAGTCTAGATCCCGTGCTTCCGCCAATCAAAGTATGATCGTCTTGTATTGCTTGCAAAACTTCTGCATGGAACTCTTGGTTACGGGCCATACCCAGATAGTCATTGCTATAAAAGTCAGTTGCCTTAGCACGAGGTTTGAGCGCTCTTAAAAATCCTGATTCGGATCTTTGCATCAATCGGGTCGCCAATAAACGATACATCTTCTCTGTTTAATTGATGTACGATCCAATCGCCGAAATCCATTCTTTATACAAGCCTTGCTCTATAGCCTGTATATCCTCGGCATAGCGTTCCCAATTGGGCGAAAACAGTTGAAGCTGAGCAGTCATTTCTTCCAGATGCCCTTCTTCTTCGAGAATGATAGATTTTACCATTACTTTGCTTTGCTCTAGGTCGAGTGTATGTTGATAGATGGGATAAAGTTGATCAGCACGAACCTCAATAGCGTAAGTCACAAAGAGGTAAGCCGCATGCTTAAGCGCTGGTCCGCAGAGATTAAAAGTATCTTTGAGGTAACGGCAAGATTTAATATCCAACTGATGTAGGTATTGTCTGGTATATCTTGGAGCAATGAGATACCTGTCGTCATAAGTCTTGCACATATCGTTACTTAATTTTCCAATCTGTTTTTTCAGATAGTACGCATGCCGGTGTTCTTCAGCGGCATGTTTGAGCTGAATAATATCTACTTTTGTGGAGTGTTCACATTGTGATATTTTTCTAGCACCGGCATTTTCCATAAATGATAGTGTGTTCAACCACTTTGCGTGCAGTTGATCTTGTTGGACAATATGTCGGATTACTTGGTGAATATCCATAGCCTTAATTTTGAGACAAAGGTATTGCCCTAGTAAACACGTATCATGTGCCAGTTTTAATTTTTCAGCTAGTCCGGATGAAAAGCTTATTAAATTTGTTAAGAATCGAAGTTTTTTATTTTTTGTGTTATTTAATTCTGATAGTGAGTCGATTATGTCATTCAATGATCACGTGGATTCCTGCCAATTTTGCTTTGTATTTGATCTTTTCCATGAGGCCGTAGTAGCTCCAATTACGCAGTAGGAAGTCATCCTCTTTGGCTAATCGTTCTTTGTTAGATTGATTGACCAAGAGCAAGGTACCTGCTTGCGATTTGATACAGATATCAATAAGTCTACGGCTGTACAGGTGTAGTCTACTATCGACATAGTTTTTTTCTTTTTCATGATAATGATCGAGACTTTTGAGTTTTCTTTTTCTTCCATTTCCACCCTTATTATAGGTGGAAGCTTTCTGTAGGCGATATCTAGCAGCCTGTATCGCTATACGTCGGTATAGAAACTCCTCTTTTGAGCCGATCTGATAGTTGTCTCTATCAATAGCCACTGAAATCGGATGTTCGATGGATAATGATGCTTCGGCGATGATATGTTTGTTTAGTGTATGTTCTTTATTGGGTATTTCTAGTGCGAGGAGTATAAATATCTTGCCTTTTACGATTTTAATGGAACTTGCACAGATTTTGAGTTGGCCGATCAATGCGCGTTGCAGAAGTACGCGTTTATCGGTTCTATCTTTTCCTAAATAAGTGCGGAATGGGATTTTAAAGAGATTCAGTTTAAAATCTCGGCTATGCTCATCATGACTTAATTTAAGTGACCGAGAAGAAAAGGGAATAGGCATATCTTTCTTATAATTGCGCAGGGAACGCTGTCCTTTCCAATATGCTAAGCGGTCAGATTGAAAATTTTTTATCAGAGAAGTATTCACCTTCGATAATATATCAGTAGGAATCTGTCCTTTAAAATAGCTTGAGAGCAGTCGGTATGTGGTATTCATACGTGACGTGTTTAGTATTCCCTCCCCATCAGTACTGCTATCGGTTAATGTTACTTTAACATCTGTTTTGAGGTAGATCAGATCTTTTATATTTTCTTGTACATATTGATGCGTAAGCACTAGATTTGCTCCCCGATACACAATATCTTGCCATTCGTATAATTTTTTGAAATATTCACTACGTTTTTCTTTATCATCGCAGTCGATAAAAATTTGAATTTTGCGAGTTAATATAGTCGTTTCACTGGCCATAATCCTTTACTTTAAGCAATTTGTTTACTAGGTTTTATTTTACTGTGCGCTTCTACAAATAACTTTTTAACGGTCGTAGGATCTAATTGTAGCTGTTGTGATATTTGCTCGAAAGACAACTGTAGTTCATAGCGCATGTGAAATATCTCGAATTGTTCATCCGTAAAATTTCCTTGCGCTATCATCTTTGGATTTTTGCTCACCTGACCTATTTTTTGATTACTGTTTAAGATCGCACGTAGCGTTCCAATTGTTTTTTCCACCTGCATATTGACTTCATAGTCCGATATGCCACCCAGATAATAAGCTATTCGTTCATAATTGAAGCTGTATTGTAGGCAAAGTTTAATGAAGAGCTGCTGTTCGATATTTAATGAAGGCAACAGGGTGTATATTTTATGTAGTTTATCCTTATTCTCATCCTCTAGTCTTTCCACATCGATCAAGTCTTCGACACACTCTTCTTTCGGCTCATATTCGTCCCTAAACTCTTGTTGATTTTTGAATGCATCTAGCTGTAACAGACTTCTGTGAAAACGATTTCTAGACTTGTTGTAGTATGCATGGACTGCCATGCGAATCTGAGTTTTTAGAAAGTTGAAAATATCTGCTTCGCTATGTACATTTTCGCGAAATAGCCACAAGCGCAAGAAAGCTTCCTGGGTGATACTCTCTGCAATGCATGTATCCTGTATTGCACGGTTGGCTCTGCGGTAGCAATAAGGATAGAAGTGCTGGTAGAAAAAGTTAAGTCCCTTCTCTATGCCATTGTTCAGATAAGTAATTTGAATTTTGGTATTTTTTTTAATGTAAAGTTTGTTCATATTTCGATCTCTAATTGGTTGAAGATTAAAAAAAACGTAGTCAGCTCCTATTTCGGTGGATTTTTTTATGGGTCGAAGCAGGACAAGTTGAGTGATTTATGAATGGGCAAATTGGTATTGAAGTGAAAAATGGGAATCTGATTTTTTTTAAAGGGCTGCTATTCTTTTTAAAGTCCTTTTAATTTTGAAAGGCCAACAAAAGGCTACTTAACTCAAAATTCAATGTTGTAATGACAGGCTATATAGCTATGAAAAGTCAAGCTTATATATCACTATATTAAAACTTAAAGAAATAATTTAAGTCTTTTTTTAGGTCTTTAGTGAGTGGCTATTGCCCTCACCCTACGGCTGTACAAGCAACACTCGATAAGTATAAAAGTCCTTTGTTGTATATACCAGTGAGCCTATAATTTTAACAAACATAGCAGGGTTTTATTAAAATATAGTTAGGGTACTTGATGAGGCGATTAAACACTCACCCTGCGGCTATACAAGTCGCCTCGATGCCAATGCTGTATGAGTTTGCAGACATAGGACATGTCGTTCTTCATGGTAGATGAATGTGTCATATTAAGGTGTCAAGTATAAAAATATGTCGCGCCAATATGTAATAGTAATCAATAATGAATGAGATTATTAATGCAATTATATAATGGTTGTGATAGTTTAAGTTTCATCATTAATTAAACTTAAACATAAACATAATTGTGTATCGCTTCAAAATTTGGGGTCATAAACAAGACCAATATGAGTAGACCCTAATTATATGTTTACCAATGCAATTTTGGAAAACATAAAATAGGATCAAAATCCATGATCATCTCATCTAGATGTGGCCAGTAGCTTTAACTATTGGAGTATATAACTCATGAATGGACCTGTTTAATTTTAAAGTATTTAGTGAGTGGTCATGCCCTCACCTTACGGCTCCACAAGAAGCCTCGATCTTTCAATACCAGTATGTCAAAGAACTTGCAAATGGAATCGGTCAATTTGGTAGAAAAATAACATCAGTTGTTTTTTACACAAACAAGCACATTTCCTTATTCTTACATTCTAACGCGATCGCTTAAGGATTATAATTGGTAAAGTCGTCCATAATATAGATCGGTTACTTATCTATTTTTAATATCATCATATATTTATTCAAATTGCTGATCATGCTTGATATCGATACAAATATAATAGTAATTGGATTATTGAGCAAATAAAATTACACTTTTATTTATGTTTTATTTGCGCAAATAATTATTCTATTTGTTACGTGTCAAGTAATAATGAAAATACAATTATAGATATTGGGATCCGGTTTCGTAAGCGAAGAGATGATTTGCGTTACTCTCAACGAGATGTCGCACATATGACCGGACTTACTATCAATACCATTGCTGCGGTTGAAAAAGGAAAGGGTACAACCATCTTCAATTTCTTATCGATCTGCCGTGCCTTAAAGATTCAACCTAAATCAATTTTTGAAAAAGAAATAGATTTAAAACCCTTATATGATATTGAGCCAGAATCTAAACGGCGCATTGAAACAACACAAAAGCTAGATGATTTGGTTTATAATTCTGACTTTTTTGACACCCGAAGACGTGTCTCGGAAGTATTGGCCAAACTGAAATCGGATAAAAATGACAGTAATAAGTTTTCTGTTTACCTAACAGAATATTGTAAGCATGATGTGTTAGAATATGAAAAAGTAGGCAACTTTAAGCTGTATATAAAAAAACTAAAATAAGGGTAATCAAACTCCGATCTCAAGCTAGATCCATGCATTTTGTTCTACTATCTATCCAGCCATTTTTTAAAATCATTGACTTTTTCTCGGCTCACGATCATATCCGTTTGTTGATCATGATGTAAATAAACACGTAGTCTTGAATTGCTGTGAATGGCGATTTCTTTAATATGTTTGATATTGATCAACTGGCTGCGATTGATCCGGAAGAAGAGATTGGGATCTACGAGCTGCTCGATCTGATCTAAGCTTAGGTCTAATAAATAATCGTGCTGATCCGAGCAACGACAATAAGTCCCTTTGTTCGCACTATAAAAGCAACTGATCATGTTTGTTTCAATCATTTTAATTGAAGCGCCTATCTTGATCGTAAAACGCTCTTTATAGTGCTTGACCTCATTGGTCAATAGTGATTTTATCTGAGCAAAATCAAAGGTCGGACGAGACTGAAATTGTTGTAAGAACTTATTGAAAGCAAATACCAGTTCCTCATCGATAATGGGTTTTAATAGATAATCAATACTATTGAGCTTGAAAGCCTTGAGCACAAATTCATCATATGCCGTTGTGAAAATCAATGCTGAATCAACAGTTTGCCCTTCAAATATTTCAAAAGATAGCCCATCTGATAGTTGGATATCCATCAAAATTAGGTCTGGATGAACATGCGTTGCAAACCATTCTTTCGCTTCTTTAACAGTATGTAACATGGTTTGGACGGTATAACCCATTTTTTCGATCTTTCGTTTCAGTAAACGTGCAGATGGTAATTCGTCCTCAATAATGATGATGTTCATGATGCTTTATTTTCTTTTTTTATCAATGGGAGTCCTACAATAAAATGATCAGTAGTTTTGGTTACCGTTACTGGATGCTTGGTCAATAGTGCATATCGCTCTTTAATATTCTTCAGACCTATTCCCATACCGTTTATACTTTCTTTTTCTTGCAAATTGTTTTGGATGATAAGCCTGTCGTATTCTTTAAAGATGTGGATATGCAATTGGTTATGAAGACTAAGGCTGTTGTGCTTGATCGCATTTTCAATTAAAAGCTGTAAGGCCAAGGGTACGACTTGTTCATCCTGCTGGATATCTCCATCAGCAATATGAATCTCCAGCGATCCTTCAAAGCGGATCGCCAAGAGATTTAAAAATATGCGTGCGAAACTGATTTCTTGACTGGCCTCTACGAGGCTTTTGTCTTTTTGTTCCAGTACATAACGGTATACTCTCGATAAGGAAGTCGTAAAATTAACCGCTTTTTGCGGATCTTCTTCGATTAAACTTGTGAGTACATTCAGACTGTTGAATAAGAAATGAGGGTCTAGCTGATTTTTTAAAGATTCAAATTGAGCATTGGCAGACTTGGTGAGTGCGGTCTGTTTCCTGAGCTGACTCTCTTTATAAGCTTTATAAAAATAGAAACTGAATATTAAAAGAGAAACAATAATACTGATCAGAGTCATATTAAAATAAGTCCCAATATGTTGTTTGGCTACAAAATCTAGTAAAGACTGATCGACTGCGATTTTGAGGATAGCAAATCTGATGATAAAAACAACGATCGGGGTCAGTACTGCAGTTGCTGGTATAAACAATAATATTCTTTTCACATAATGTGAATTTTGTGGAAATACTTGACAGACCTGACGGTATAAAAAGGTATTTATAAGATAAAGGAAAAAACCAGTTAAGAATCCTGATAACATACCTTTGGATAAGACAAAAGATCTTAAATCGAAATTAGGATCAGAAGCAAAGTTAACAGCGGTAATGACAGCACTAATGATGAGCGTAATGAGCAGGGCATTTATGCAAAGTGTTTTAAAAGGTTTCATCTTTTCCTATTTTACTGACCGCAGTTCTGAACAATCTGCTCCGCTCTTTCTTTACCCCATGCTGGAGCAAAAGGAAGTGCTGGTTTATGAGTCTCAAACAAATCTAATGCTTTCTTCACAGCTTCACACTCTTTGCTGATATCTTGTTTAAAATATTTTTTGCTTCCGATCTGAAACTCCGCAAGTCCTAATACCGCACGGGGATTGTTGGGATCTAATTGAATTGCCTTTTCATACAAAGCGTAGATGGTCGGTGCTAAGGTCTTGGATTTTGTCATTGGATCTGTCGTCAATTCTGCAACCAGGTTCATTGCTTTTAAAGTCAGCCATTCCGAATTATTGTCTTGGCTGCTTTTGTTAAGGATGATTTTGGCGTTTTGGATCAGTTTTAATTTTTCCTCCGGATCTCTTATGGAAAAGGCAGTAGTTGTTCCGATGAGTGCTTGATAATAAAGTGGAATCCAATTATCAGGCTCCGCTTGTGCAATCCGTTCAAATTGTGCTGCTGCTTCGGTTGTATTTCCAGATTTCCATAGTGCTAAGCCTTGGGACATTCCTTTCTCATAAGGGGACTGTGCATAGGTGGCGACTGAGAATAGGGCAATAAATGCAATTATTAAAGTTTTCATATTGATATTGTTTTATACTATCAAATTTCATTATTTATCTAAATGCCAACAATTTTAATGTGCTCAATTGTTGTATTTATGGGACGAACTGTCGATTATAAGTTGTCTAGTTGATTTTCTTTTTTATTTGAAGATAGGGTCCAGAAAAATCCAACAAAAACAAATCGCTTGGTACTAGGGGTGATCGCAATACGATTGTATATACCTTGCTGATTTGGCTGATCGGCATATTGATATCCGTAGATCGGACTACTGCCCAGTAGATTATTGACAGATAAGTGAATGATCTTTTGTTGCGATATAAGATAGGACCAGCTGGCAGAGAGTGTATTGTAGGCGTCTGTCTTGCGCTGTGTGTAAGACGGGAGATTAGGATCATGGTAGCTCCTTCCAGAAAGATAATTGTTTGTTAAACTGACTTGAGAGTGCAGGGCATTGATCCAATATTTTGCTACTACCGATAGGGTGTGTTTGAATACATAGGAAGGGGTGACGGAAAATGGAGCATCAGTTTCATTACGTTTGGAGTCCGTGTAAGCATAGGATATCCAATATTGTAAGTTTTTGATCGACCTATTATCTCTGAAAAACAGATCAATACCCTGCGCATACCCTGTCCCTGTATTGGTAAATATACTGCTGCTATTGATGCGAGGGGTATCGTACTTGATCAGGTGATCGTATGTTTTTCTGTATGCCTCAACACGGACTGTCCTTCCTTTTTTTTCGTAATAATAATTGAGGATGTAATGATGCGCTTGTTGCCATTTTATTTGCTTATCGTATATGAGCATCTCCTGTGGCCCCTGTTGATGAAAATCACCATAAGCAAAAGAAAGCTGGTTGTAAGGATCGATGAGGTAGCCTAAAGAAAATCGCGGCTCCAAGAGAAAGGGTTCAGCAGTGCTTGAAGTCCCCCGAATACCTAATTTTGCAATGAGGTTGTTATTCATGGCATAGGTGGTTTCAGTGTAAAGAGCAGCTATAGAAGAGATGTAGGAGGCTTCTTTGCGTATACTTGGGCTTGTAAAATCCTGTGTAAAATCAGTATAGAAATAGTCTATCCCAAAGATGCTTTTTAACCGGTTGTTCCATGATTTTGTGAACTTTTCTTTCACATGGACAGCGATCTCTTGATGTGGCATACCCATGCTGTCTGCTTGTAGTTTTTCATTTAGATAACCGATACCCATACCTGATTGCAAGTCCCATCCGCCACCGAGATTTTGCTGGTAATCGGTATTGAAATAACTGTTGTATGCCCTCTTTTTGATTGCTATAGGATGATTATAGTTGCTATTTTTCTGATATAAGCCCATATCTTCAAAATTGAACGAAGCATAGGAGCTGATAAATCCAGCTTTTAATTTTTGACGATAGATGAGTTCTCCAGAAGCGTTTTCATAGGGTTTAGTCCAATCAATGTTGGGTGTGATGATTTTACTGTAAGGCTTGAGGTTGGTGTAAGAAGTATTGAAAGTAAGGGATTTTGTTTTCCAGTTTTGTGTATTACTCAGACCTGACCCAACAGAAGAGATGGAAATCTCAGTTTTGTTGGGTTCGATTTGATTCGCTGTATTGAGAATCAGTACACTGGAAAGGGCATTTCCATATTCAGCAGAGTAGCCTCCGGTAGAGAAATTGATCCCTTTAAAAAGAAACGGTGAGAATCTTCCTCTTACAGGAACATCATTGGGAGAAGACGTATAAGGCTGCGGTACTCGAATACCATTGATGTAGGTCTGTGTCTCTGCTGCACTTCCCCCATGAACCATCAATCTTCCATTTTCTCCTGCTACCTGTGCGCCGGGAAGTGTCGCTAATGCTCCAAAAATATTACCCATACTCCCTGCCGTAGTGACAATATCCAACGGGGTCATCACGGTGTTTTTGCCCTTATCTCCAGCCTGCAATAGACCCGCTTGGATAACCACTTCATCCAATTGCTTTGCTTGCTCTTGGAGTTGTATCTGCAGGGGCTTATTTTGCGCGAGATCGAAGGGTATCGATTTAGATTCACGGCCAATTGCAGTAATTTTTAAAAGTTGATTTCCAACTTCGTACGTCATAAATGAAAAATTACCGAGGGAGTCTGTTGTGCCTCCATCATATGTCCCTACAATGAAAATATTGGCGTACTGCACCGCCTTTTTATTGCCGTCTGTGACGTTTCCATTGATTTTTATTTGACCGGAGACTTGTATAGAACAAAATAGGATGATGGATAGGATGTACTTCATGTTTTTTCTAATTTGACCTGAAAATGTGAAGCTTTAGCCAGCGGGACAAATAAGATTGGATCAGTTGTTGGATTATGGGGATGAGCTGTTTATTGGTGGATATGAACGGAATTTGGTCAGATTGTCATGTTAATTGTATTCACTAAAACTGATTGTACTTATTTGATTGGTTTTTTTTATTTTTTTGTTTGATATAAAAAAAATCTAAGTTACATTTGAATATAGACATGACTTTGTAGCTCAGCTGGTAGAGCAATTGACTCTTAATCAGCGCTTTAAGCTCATATTTCACTTCTTTAATTAATTGATTTTAAAATACTTAAGCAAATTTATTGTCAGATCAGTAGTTTTAAAATTTTGTTGATTAACCTTGTTTTTGAGCCTTAAATAGGCCCCTGTTCTCGCATGTGTTCTCGCTATTTCAATGAAATATTCTCCTTTCTATCAGTATAAAGTTAAATAGGTTTTTTTGATTTTTGAAGTTATGGTAATGCGCTTACTAAGGACTTTCGTATTTAATGAGAAATTGCTTCTTGTTGGGACCTCATTATTTTCAAGGGTATATAAAACATAATTTTCATGTCTCACTCCTATTTATTGTAAAACATTCTCATTTTAGCACACACTTTTATCGCTCGCCGTCCTGCGAGTTGAGCGAAGGTCGTTGAAGAGAAATGCGTAGCATGATTCAACGATATCTATGAAATAGACGAAGCTGTTGGCGGTATTTTTGAAATGGGGATTGTGTGATGGGAATATCAAAAATAGTGACAACAGCGAAGCCTGAGCGACCAAGCAGGCGAGCCAAACTCGAAAAGCATGAAGATTTTTAATGTGTGCGCAGCACTTATTAAAAAGATTTAGGTGCTTTTATGAAGTGAAGGAATTACCAAAACATAAATAATGACAAACTGAGAAGCATTGAAAATGAAATTATATGTAATATTATTTCGTTTTCAACTTGGTTTGGCTATATTTATGACGGTAATTCCAAAACGGAATGCCTTATAAGCTATTATAAATTTAAATGAATCAAACCCGAAAATATTATGTTGAATATCCTAATAAAATTGGAAAATTTAAATTAAATTTTGGATCTGTAAATCAATATGGAATGCAGAAAGCCTGTTTTCGAGGAGAGGATTCGTACAATCCTATTTACCTTGAACCAGGATATGAAACGGTAGACGGACTATTTTTTAGTTGTCCCATAAGAATTTGTTTTATAGAGGTTAGGGGAATTCAATTAGATTTGATGACAAATAATTATCTAGCTAATTGCTTAGTTTTTTCGAAAGACTATGCCCTTCACAAAAAACTTACTATAAAAGTTGATGAAAGTATGGGATTTATGGGTGTTAATCAATATATTAATATCCTTAACGAATATGTAGATAATGTAAATGATATATTCAATCTTAAGAATGAGATTGACCATTTTTGTTTAAAAACTTCCTCTGACAATCATATTATTCAAATCATTAATAAGCTAGAGTTTCAGGAGTTCGAATGTTCTTATGCACACGTAGGAAAAGATAATAGCTTTTGGTCAGAACATTTTATTAAAAATATTCCTGAAAATAGGCATTTGCAGGATTGTATTATAAAAGCTCTGTCACAATGCTATGGTGAAAAGGTGGTTCAAAAAGATGCAAGGACTCTAGAAGTTAGCTTTAATCATCATAAGGCATGGTCACAACATATTGGTCGAATAGATAATGGTATCATAGCAGGCGACAATATTAGAGAGTTATTAAAACTTCACTTCTTCAGATTTTATAATAAAAACAAAGAAATGTATTGTAATTTCATGCAAAATACAGCTTAGTTGGTTTTTAAGATTATTGAACTTAAGGCTATAACAACTATTTAATTTCAAAGGTATAAAGTTACAAATATCGAGATCAAAAACTTGTGTTATTAACATCTTATAATACCTAAATTAAATGACATATCATTGTAAAATACTATTTTTTTTAGACTGATGAAGATTAATTTGTTGGCGGTTATTCCAAAGAGAACACCTAATTTTTCTGCAGATGTTAATAATTTTAGTAATTTCGCTGAATGAAATTATTGTCACTATATTCTGGAGCAGGAGGGTTAGATTACGGT
This sequence comes from Sphingobacterium sp. UBA6320, assembly GCF_002440335.1. NCBI lineage: Bacteria > Pseudomonadati > Bacteroidota > Sphingobacteriia > Sphingobacteriales > Sphingobacteriaceae > Sphingobacterium > Sphingobacterium sp. UBA6320. Next base: position 196,381 of record NZ_DJTA01000030.1, read on the forward strand.
TTAACAAAAGCGGGTTTTGATGTTCTGTGGGCAAATGACATTAATAAAGATGCTTGCCAGACATATAAGTCAAATATAGGTGATCATATCTTTCATGGTGATATATCTGAAATTATTAATGATTTGTCAAGATTTCAAGATGTTGATTTGGTTGCAGGAGGTCCCCCATGTCAAGGATTTTCTGTAGCTGGAAAAATGAATCCTGATGATCCAAGAAGTAAAGAAGTTTGGAACTTTTTAAAAGTTGTTGAAATTAGTAAAGCTAAAGCTTTTTTAATGGAGAATGTAAAGGCTTTGGGTACATTAGATAAATGGAAACCTCTAAGAAATGAACTCATAAAAAAGTTTAAATCATTAGGATATAATTGTGGTTTTGTTATAGTGAATGCCTCTGATTTCGATGTACCTCAAAATAGAGAAAGAGTTTTGTTTATTGGATTTAAGGCTAATGTATTAGAAGAAGTTTCATCCTTAGATTTAGATTCTATGCTCGCTAATTACAAAATCAAAAGCCCGATATTAAGAGAGGTTTTACAAGTTTTAGATAGAGCAGGAACTGGGAACAATAACTCTGTCTGTAATGCAAAAATTACGACGACTGCAAATCCTGTTTTAAGAAAATCGCCTTATGCTGGTATGATTTTCAATGGAATGGGAAGACCTATAAATTTAGATGGATATTCAAATACTTTACCAGCTTCAATGGGGGGAAATAAAACTCCAATTATAGATGATGATAATTTATATCATAATAAATTGGAATGGATAAAGGAATATCATAATGGTATATCTCAAGGAACTATAATTCCACAATATGGATTAGCTCCAAATAGATTAAGAAGGTTAACTATACAAGAGGCGGCGTTAATTCAAACGTTTCCTATAGATTATGAATGGAAAGGTTCGCAGTCATCAATTTTTAAACAAATCGGTAATGCCGTTCCTTGTAACTTAGCATTAAATATTGGTAAAATGATTATTGATACATTAAGTAATCAAAATAACTTAATTGTGAATAATCAATTGGAAATTTTGATATAATATGGCTGTAACAGTTGATAAAGTATTAGCAAAAAAGGTTTTAATAAAAGCATACGAAGAAGAACCGACTTCAAAAATTACTTTCGAAACTGAAATTAATTTTGTGTTAAATTCAAACCACAAAACATATAAATATATATTGATTAATGGCTTATTAGCTAAGGCAACAGTTAACACAGTAAACCCCTTAGCTCTTCAAGCAAAATCAAAGTTAAAAGGAGCATACGACGCAAGGAGCTTATGTCACAGTGTTTTAGTTCCATTTGAGAGAGAGGTTCTGAACAATCGTTTAGGTGGTTCAAATGAACCATTTTTAAATAAACCAGCTAGATTTGAAGAGTTAAGTACATCAAATGCAGTACGCAGAGGTGCTGATGCTGAAGTTTTATTACAGTTAATTAGAATATTTAGTGGGTTAAAAAGTTCTGCAGAAGCATATATCAATTTACAGTATTCATTAAAGTTAATAAAGGAAATTGTCCCATTAGAAATTTCATTGGCTCTGGATTATGAAGAAAATTATGAATCTATAGAAATTATTAAAATAAAAAAATTTTGCAAGGAACTTGTCAAAAAATCATTTGAGGGTAAAACAGCAGTCTTGGTCGTAGGTGCAATAGAAAAAATGTATTACGAAGATATTTCCAATAAATTTTCAGTTTTTGTTCATAACGTCAATCAAAGTGGTGCTTCAAGCAAAGAAATCGGTGATATAGACATTTATTATGATAGTGAGGCATTATACTTAATCGAAGTTAAGGATAAAAATTTTAGTGCATATGACATAGAGCATGTATATCAAAAGGCGATTTTAAAAAATATACATAGAGCATATTTTATTTATAATAACGTCAGAAATTTTGATAAAGAGAAGGTTGAAAATTTCAGAAGTAAATTAAATACAAAAAATTTTAATTTGACATTTATTGATATTGACTCATATGTTGAATTTATGTTATCAAGGTCAATTAAAATTACATTTCCAATATTTATAAGGCTAATTAAGGAAACTGCTTTAGAAATTAAAGCAATGAAAAACTTAATATTTTATATTAATTCAGTTTCCGAAATAACAAGCAAAGGTTAAAAAAAATTTTTATACATAGTTTTAATAATTTTATGCTTTAAAACTGTGTTAAATCACCCTCACAGAAACCCGGAAAGGTTTCAAGTGAGAGGTGATGTTTACTGCTGAGACACTAAAATTCTTGAGGGGTATAAGAGCTAAATATTAATGTCTCAAAAATCTCCTTCGTCTCTAAAGCTGTAATACCCATTAACACCTATAATCAAATGATCAGCCACCTGAATATCTAAAACCTTACCTGCTTCAATAGCTTTCTTCGTAATAGCATGATCATGAGAACTAGGAATTAGTTTACCCGATGGATGATTATGTGATAAGATAATTTTTGATGCACAGCATTTTAGAGCAATAGAAAATATAGTTTTCATATCCACACTTACAGATGCTCTCCCTCCCATTGCAATATCTGATATGCCAAGCACATGATTTGCACTATTGAGATAGATTACCTTGAACTCTTCCAAAAATTGCATCAATCCTTCGTCCCAGAACTCTTTTAATATTATATGAGCAGTAGATGAATCGGAAATTTGAGGACATTCAGAAACCTTAAAATTAGGTTTAAATTGGACGGTGATTTCCGCCACATTCGATAGATTTTTCATATTGTGTTGTAAATTAAAGTGCATAAAAAAAGCCCCTCCGATGTGGAGAGGCTAACATTGAGGTAGATTTAAAAATGATTACTATATAACGCCTGCAATCACATCATAGTAAGACCTTATGTAAAGAGTTGTAAATTCTTCCAGATTGGGATTTTCAGAAACACTTTTATATTGATTAAGGGAATCCATGGTTCCCCAGTGGAACACTCCGTTAAATGTTGGGTCACTATGAAAAACGACTGTGTTATCATTATTCATGTCCTGATTAATTTCACAGTTATCATTAACACCATAGGAACGCAAGTAAGAAATGATTTGTTTTTTCATTTGTTCGAACTCTTTTTCAGGAATATCTGTTCCAATGTCTGGAAAAAAATCATCTAGAGTGCAGTGTGTGGACTTAGTATTTTTTTTACGATAAAAATAAAGTAGAGGGACAATAGTAATGACAAGCATTATAGTAATAATGACTCTCCATGAGAGAAACTCTATTGGTTTAATAATCCCTAGAGTAATAGTAAATACTAATATTAAGAAATTAAGCATATTTTAATAATCGTTGCATAGATATTTTACATGATAGTTTTATAAAAATTTTCAAGGTTGAAGTCACCTAAACGTTGATCTATATATTTTCTAGCGGCGATATGTCCCTTTTCAATATTGGGTGCAAATGTTGAAAATATTCCAAAAACTCTTACCTTTTCTTTAAAAGAATATGTATTTGTCGCATTGATTTCCATAAATCTGTAGAACAATTCTATTTCTTGTTCATAATTGCTCGAGTTTGCAATCGGTCTATCCATTGCGTATGGAGAGGTTATTATAATTCGCAGATCATTGTTTGAATCTGCCGTCACGCTATAATTCCAACCTCTATATGTTGAATTATCACCAGTTCTGACTTTATACCACATCGTTAAAATACTATTTACACTTAAAATCTATTGTATATTCACTTGCCCCGTCGGTCTCTTCGAATTCTTTAACATTAATTATTAAACCATTATTATTAGTGGTGTAAGTAAATGACCAATTTGTTTCATGAGGAGCACCATCACTATATAGACTTTTTTCAGAGCTTATTGCATTTTTTGATTTTTTACCAAAATAGCCCTGTTCAAGAAGAACTGATTCTGCAAAATCAAGAGTTGAGGATAATCTTGAATATAAGGCGAAATAAGGAACATTATTTTGAGGTAAATCATATTTGAACTCAAAATTACTTTTATTTAAAATCCCATTTTCTGAACCATAATTTTCATTGGTTTTAATCAAATTGCCATCTTTGTATTCTAAAATAATGTCTCGATGCCATTTGCTTTTACTTTTTGAAATAATTTTGTTCAAATATCCATTTGCATCATAACTGTAGTTCTTTTCGATATCAATAGAATTGTTAGAATCTAATTTTTGGGATTTCACAACATTATTTGATTTATCAATCTGGTAAATAACAGTATATGACTCATAGTCATTCTTGAATTTAAGTGTAATTGTATTTAGCTCGTAAGCAAAATCGTAAGATGAATGCTCTAACTTACCTTGCCAAGGTCTTTCATCCAGTTCATTTTGAGCATTAATGACTCGATTTTGGTTATCACGCTTAAATTTTACAAAGCCACCTTCATAGGTTAATTGTTCGACAAGACAATTGTTCTCTATTTCACCAGAGTTATTATCTGTATTATCTTTTTTTGAACAACCTGCTAAGGTTGCCAATGTCATTAAAAGTAAGATTACTTTTTTCATAAATCTAAAGTTTGATTAGTGTCGTTTTAATTGCAACGACTGTTTATGGTGTGATTTTCAAAAATACGGAGAGCAATAAATTGCTGTATACGGTAATCCGTAATAGATTTTACTTTATAAACATGTTATAATAATTAGGTATCGATGAATCCCTTTACGATAGGTTAGTAAATACAAAAGCGTGGGACTATAACCTAGAGCTGTCGGAGAGAGGTACCTAGGAAGAACCCTTACACAAACAGATAGGCCACGCCCCACGCTTTTGAGCGTAGAACGTTACTCTAACTGTCCTTGTTGTGTAATTTGAAAATTTCCTAGGTTTTCTCTTTCACAAGAACTTTTAGTTAACGCTTAACTTGATATTTTAAATTCTTTTTATTCTATAGCTGTAATTATTTATTGTCCAAAGATAAATATAAAAATTTGACTTTAATAAATGCTTCTTCCTCAAATCTAAGGTGGGGGCTGTTTAATATACACCTGTGGTGTTCAAAAGATAATTGGGTGGGGGTATTTCAACACCAATTGTTAAAAATTTCTATATAATTTTATTTTTTGTGGAAATTTTGCTGACTATTTTAGAAATAGGAGCCATATTTAATGTTGTATTTCTTTAATTAAACTGTTAAAATCCAATATTTACTAATTCTAATTTGGAATACTTGACAGTAATTTAATGTATATCAATGATATAAATATTATTTCCATTGTCGGCTATATTGATAATAGATTTTATATAGCTGTCATTTTTTAGTATTACTAATATGGAAGATATATAGTGAGTGTATAGTTAGTACGATGTTTGATTTAAACAAAACATTATGGTACATCAAAATTATTGAGGGGTATAAATAATGATTTTGATGTACCAAAATATCCCTATTTTAAGTGTACAAACCCTGTAACTTCTATTCTTCTTTGTCCGTTGAGTTTTGGAATCTTCTTAGTATTGATAAATAGATTTAGAAAATGTTTATTTCTTTTTATGCCATTATCATACTTTTTAGCAATAGAAAAAAATTTGTTTAAAATATTAGCTTCATTATATTGCTCCCCCATTCTAAATTTTTCATTCAATTCGGAAATTAAAGGAAAATTTTTTGAAGCGTCATTGAGATAAGCCTTTTGATAGTATTGGTTTAATTTAAGTTGACTTTTGGCAATTTCCCTCAGCCTTTCTTCACCCTCGTCCATGAAGATATTGAATATCTCAGAATGTTTTTCTAATAGGTATTTTCTCATTTCTTGCATGTTTCCAATCACATATTCACCTTCGTGAATTCTCTTTTGAATATTTTGTAACTCATTTAGATTATCAATGATGATGTTTAGCTTATCTAAAAACGGAATGCTAGTATCCTTAAATTTAATTTTATCCAAATCAAGATTTGAAAATGGGAGGTCTTCATGCAAAACATTGAAATATTTCATCTCTGTATTATAAATTTTTACATTTTTAAATTCCAAGATTAATCGTTTTACATCGATATACAACGATTTGACGTGATTTGACAGACAATAATTGTCTCTTAAAAAGTAGTTAATACTATAATCTTTATTTACAAAAATCTTATATCCAGTCATATCAATAAGTCCATCAATAACTTCCTTAATTACTAAGTCTGGCGTGGAAAAGCGCATAGTTTTAAGATAATTAAATACCTCTTGGTTTGCTTCTAAATATGCTTTACACTGTTCTTGGCTTTTAAAGGAAATGCTTGTGGGGATATCTGTGATGAAATGTGCTGATTTGATTTTACTCTTTCTAAATCGGCCTAGTATCTGAATAATCTCATTTGAAGGGTCGATGATCGTATGTGAGACTTTTAAATCTGCAAGAATAAATACATCAGCATCTTCTTCGATATCTATATCGACAGCAGTAAAATATCTGCTGGTCAAAAAATTATATTTGCTGAACTTTGTCTCGTCCAATAAATAACTTAGATGGAAGGGGTTTATTTCTTTTCTTTTGTTGTAAAACTCTTTGACTTCTTCCTTTGAAGTGAAAATACTAGACTCATTTTCAATATTCAATGATTTAATATAATTGGATATTTGTGCTAGTGATTTAAAGAAAACAAATATTTTATCTGATTTACAAGATTCTAATTTGGATTTAAATGCATCCAATACTGAATTTGTTGTAATTACCTTTAGCTCTCTCGTGATAGGGTAAGTTGGAATAATATTTTTAATTGTAAAATTGTGCTTTGCAAAACGAGAGTCTGATGGAATGATAGGAGTTGCGCTCACCATTGCTTTATTCTTGAACTCAAAAAATACCGTCATTGGGAATGTAATTTCTTCACGAAAGTCACTATCGTGTGTCATTTTATCAAACTCGTCAATCAAAAGAAAGTATTCATTAAAATAGTCTATTTCTAGTTCCTTCAACGAGTCCAATACACGGGACAGTGATTCAGGAGTTACCATGATTTTCTTAAATTTTGGCTTACTTTTTTTTAGGAAGCGCTTGATTTGATCTTTTCCTATTCCTTCATAAACACCCAATAGATGGCTGTGCTTTGTTTGCTTGCCTTGTATTACTGGAACATTTGGTACTATTATGATTGAATTTCTAGTCTTATCAATTATTTCTAAGTAAGTCGCTCCAATGCCAGTAATATTTTTAAATAGCAATGTATTTGTAGGGATTCGCGAAAGTATTGTATCTAAATAAGTATCTTTTGAGATGTATAGATTTTCTGTTTTCATGACATTAAAATGCTGAGCCAAATAAATTGGCTAATGGAAATTTTGTGAAATTTTAGTATTAATCTGGGAGAGAAATCCCCCAGATTATGAAGTATTAGTCTTGACTCGCTATTTTTAATAATTCTTTCGCATCTAGATCATATTTGGTATATGATGCGAAACTTAGAAGCTTATGCATACCTCTCATGTAATACAGCTCAAATGTAATACGCTTTTTGTCTATTGTGGTTTTGATTTCAACATATGAAATATTATCCTTATTAAATCTAACTTCGGAAATGTCTATTTTATTTCCGCTTGAGAGATTTTTAAAGAACAGCCATAAACCTAATCGTTGTTCATTATCAAGCGCTCTATAATATTCTTTAAAGTATTTTTTTGATGTGACTCCAAAGTATTCATGATTTTCAGTGAAGAAATTTTTATTAGACAAGGTATATTTGGCTTTTTTTTGATTTGCTTTTTTTGTCGTGCTAGCAAATAATGGTTTTTGTACCTGTGATCTGTTTTTTAATTGAGCAATATTCATCTTCGAAATTTTTAGTTTTAATCTGTCATGTCATCCCGGTTCGTTTCTCCACTTAAACTTTGGCGCCTTATTGTTTAAGTGTTATCCCCTTCGGACAGCACAAAGGTGCACATGCAAAAAAGGGGGATATAATAAGGTTTATTTTCTATCGCCCCCTTTTTACAATAAAGAGTTATCTTATTAATTATTAGTGTGTAAAACTTTTTTGGATTAAATAAAAAAGGACAGAAAACATTCAAGTTTCTGTCCTTTTTAAAATGGAGGGTTATATATTGTCTATTTCTTTATGAGTTGTTTTATAAAGTCTTCCTTAACATCATCAAGCCCATTGACATCCATAGTCTGTTTTTTGGGTACTAAATCGAATAGCCTAAGAAAGGAGAAAATTAGGAAGTGCTTATCCTTTTTCTTGTATTTCTCATGAGCATGGTCATGTATGAAGCTGTTTAGCGCAGGTACCACTAGTTTTAAAAACTCGTATAATGGTGATAGCTTAGCGCTAAAAGACATACTGTCGACTAGATTGGTGACTAGCTTCTCGAAAAAATCAGTAGTACAAGTTGGGGTAATGCCAGAAAATTCCATGAATCCAATCTTTAAGGAAATCTCATGATCAAACTCATAGATTGTATTAGGTGTTTTCTTGATAGGAATGTTTAAAGCTTTTTCTTGATCAGTTAAGAACCTTTCCAAACGGAATCTATGCAGAAAGTTTTGATATTTAAGCTGTGTGTAATAATCAAACGCCTCCTGTTTGTAAAGGTCATTTACCTTTGTGGTTTCATCGGTAATGACCGCGCCATATTTGTCTTTATGCCTAAGAACGATTTCGGAGTTGAGGATATCCTTTCTCATTTTTAGCACATTAAAGATATCTCTAACCTCTTCTATAGCCTCTTGAATAAAAGGATTTGAGCTAAAGTCATCATAATTTTCATAGTATGATTGCCAATAATCTTCTTTGTAAAGCGCTGTAATACTGAAAAGATTGTTTAAAAAATGTTTCAGTGTTTCGGCTTCTTCAGATGAAATTTCAGTTTCAGGCTTTTTAAATAGTACTCTTGAGCTAAGGTCTCGATAGCTATAGTCTTTATGGTAGAAAACTTCTCCGTGTTCGGAATAACTCCGTTGAACTCGTAGTTTATATTTAAGATTTCGTGTATTGGCTAGTTCTTTTTTCCGTTGCTTTAGATACTCTTCGGAATTTGTTCCTTGTCTCGTAATTATTTTTGAATCATCAATCTCCCTTGTGATTGGCATAAAATATTTACAAATTGTCTCAGTAATTTCGATTTTTTCATCGAATCCTAATGTTTCCCAAGAGGTTGTAATTTCCATTAAATATTGATCTGTTAAATAAAAACTAATTATAAGCAAAAACAAATGAAAAAAGCCCATCCCCAATAAAGGGAAATGGGCGTATTTTTATTTTTGATGAGACATCATTTTCATTAAGGGGTATAAAAAACAAAATATCCGTGTCTCACTTTTAAATTATAACTCAGGCATCACATGCTTTAATTCATCAACATTATGAACCCCTAGACCACGCAAATACTTTAAGGTGACTATCATGTCCGAATGACCTAACAATTGCTGTAGAATGTGTAGATCCTTAGTTTTTTTGTATACGTTCACAGAAGCAGTATGGCGAAAGGAGTAGATTGTTTGATTCTTTTCAATAATACCCTCTTTCTCCATTAGTTTAAACATTCGAGTCCAAGCGGTACTAAAATAATATGGATTATTGGAATCAGGTCTTCTTGTAAAGATGTTGTCGTCATGAGATAAGCCTTCCAGTCGATTTAGAAGTAATTCTCTTACATAACTAGGTATTGGCACTGTTCTGATTTTTTTACCTTTATTTTCATTACCTGAAAGATGGATTTCTGTTATATTGTTTTTAAAGTGGTGACGCTTTAGTAGCCTAATTTCATTATGTGGGCGTAATAAACAGCCATAACTCATTAGGCAACATAAGTGCAATTCTTCATGATTGTTTTTTAAGAACTGTAATACGTTCTTAAGTTGTTCGTCAGAATAGATTTTGTGTAGTTTAGGAGTAGCCTTTCTCTTGTCAGTTCTGGTAATTATTGCCGTATTGAATTCAAAATCCTTATCTATTTCTCCAAATACAGCTTTTATATGACGACGCGAAATCATGTAATTAGAAGCCGTAGAATTGAATTGATTCATAAACTCTTGAATCCGACTCCGTTGTAAGTCGTTAATATTACTATTTAACTCTTCTGTTGTTAGAAACGCTTTTAATTTTTCTGTTAATCTTTCAAGATGGTTAACGTAGTTACGGGTTAGATTTGCTTTTTTCTTGTTTGATATAGCTAGATCTAATAGTTCTCCTAAAGAAGTGTTTTCTATCGTTTTTACTTTTGATAAAGATTTGTTGATAGGATATTTACCAAATTCAATGGCTTTTTTAAATTCGTATTCTAGTTGCCTTAACTGTTCTTTCCTCTCATTGATAGTTTTACAAGAGTTTGGTTGTATGTTTAAACCTAGTTTTATACCTGTGTACTCCTTATACTTATTTTCTCCTATCTTGATGTAGATATAGGAACGTTTTTTTAAGTCATCAGTTGTGGAAATGGAAATCTGGATTTTGTGCATTTTTTGATGTTCTCGCACTGTTCTCCCAATAAATTTTATCTATTGTATTTTTCTTTTCAATAATTAAATATGATAGCTTCATTGTAACTTTAGATATTAAAAATCAAATTTTTCAAGTAAAATAATATAATAAACAGTGTCTAGAAGCCTAGAAATATTGTTTTTTTCTTTTTTTGTTTGATATAAAAAAAATCTAAGTTACATTTGAGTATAGACATGACTTTGTAGCTCAGCTGGTAGAGCAATTGACTCTTAATCAATGGGTCGAGGGTTCGAGCCCCTCCGAGGTCACTTGATATAGAAAAGCTTTTCCATTTGGATAAGCTTTTTTTATAGGACATAATTGAAGGAATCAAACCTGAAAACAAACATAAAGGTTTTTGCATTTTGCTAGAAGACTATAGGTTTGGTTGAATCTGATCATTGTAGTACTCGTCCAAGACACTTTTATAAATTTTTATTAAATTTATAATTTTAAATCAAACCTACAACTTTCTTAATTAAGTATGAAGAAGCTAATCTGTTTTACATTACTATTTATTTTGGTATGTTCCACTTATGCTCAAAACCAAGTCAAAGAAGAGTCTATCCGCTTATTTTTTAATGAACTCAAGGCAGCATCAGATGGAGCGAAACAATTATGGAATCAAGATCTGTACGGTCCTACCCTATTGATTGATCCCAGTACCCGAAAAATATATGCAAATGAATCGGATAACATGGGTACTCTAGCGCCCAAGGACAGTATTTATATTGGAATCCTACCTCAGGATGTAAATTTTTCCAACACGGCATTGGACTGGAACGGTAAACGTTGGGCGATGATCATGCTGCCTTTGCCAGAAAATAGAGACGACCGTATCAATCTGCTTGCTCATGAGTCGTTTCATCGGATACAGCCTGATCTGGGATTTGCACTGCACAATGCAGATAATAAGCATCTTGATGAGATGGAAGGAAGGATAAGCCTTCGACTTGAAATGGCGGCTTTGAAAAAAGCACTTCGTTCATCAGGTCAAGATGAAATAAAAAAACACTTGACGAATGCGTTGTTTTTTAGGAAATATCGTTACAAACAATTTGCAGAAGGTGCAGTAAATGAAAATCTGCTTGAGATGAATGAGGGAATTGCGGAGTATACAGGAATAATGGTGACCAGTAGACAGGATGAACAAACAAAATCCTATTTAATTAATGGTATGGAGCGTTTACTGAAAAACCGAACTTTTGTGCGCTCATTTGCCTATCAAACTATTCCTTCTTATGGCTACATACTTTATAAAAAGGATCATGAATGGAATAAGCAGATTAACGCTAATACAGATTTAACAGCCTTTTTTATCAAAAAATTCGAACTTAAAATCCCAAATCCAACACAACAGATTTTCAAAAAATTAGCAACAGCTTATAATGGGAAGATCATCTTTGAAGAAGAGACAACTAGAGACATCGAAAACAAAAGAGTAGTAAAAGCGTACAAAGAAAAATTTGTCGAATCGCCTCATTTTGAAATAAAGTTTGAAAACATGAATTATTCTTTTGATCCCAGGACCATTATTCCTATTGGAGCATATGGGACTTACTATCCTACAACTCGAATCACAGATAATTGGGGTATCCTTACTGTTGAAAAAGGAGGATTGATCAGTGCTGACTGGGGAAAAATTTCACTTTCTATTCCAATTTCGATTGATAAGAATCTAATAAAAGGAGATGGATGGATGCTTGAACTCCATGATCAATATACTGTTGAGGCGGATGAACAAAAAAGAAATTATTATCTGAAAAAAAACGTCCAAAAATAAGTTTTTAGATCCATTTTAATTCAGCATGTACCATTTCAAATGAAACACTTACCTATTGATTCGTATGATACAATCAAAAGTATGGGGTCAAAAATTGTATCCTGAATCGCTTTTTAAGTAATTTTTTCCGTTTCTTCTATTTTTCGGTAAGTAGATCGCTGTAGATGGTACAAAAATTTTAAAATGATATGTTGTTTTTGTGGCTCAAGAAAAACGTTTTTAGATATTAATTGTTCTGATGATATTGATTAATGTTTATACTTCGTATTTTAGCTACATGAATATAAAAAGATTGACCATCATTTTTATTGGATTATTATCATGTTTTGGAGTATTTGCGCAAAATAACCCATTACCAGCGCATAATAATTGGATATTTGGACCATCGGTAGGTTATCAGTACCAAAGTGGAAGTTTCTTGAAAGCATCTGCTTGGGGATTATTTGCACCGAATGAGACACAATATATGAAAATTGATGCAGGTGCAAATTTTACTTGGATGGGAGGAAAGACAACCGTTATCCCTGAATTGGGATTTACTTATTATGTCAATGACTTTATCTTACTCCCTTTTGTAAAAGCTGAATTGACACCCTATACGGTAACTCCGAAGGTTGGAATCAGCATTTTCTCTCTGCTTGACTTTGGTGTAGGCTATGGTTTTGATTATAATACAAAAAAAGATTTTAAGCAGATTAAAGGTGTCAATTTATCTTTAGGTGTCAATATTCCCTTAAACTTTCATCTTTATTAGGCCTTGATTATGAAGAATTTTGTCATTAAAGTAATTTGTATTGCTTTATTCAGTATTGTCCTGCAGGCAAGGGCACAGGAGACTTTATATGGTCCTACGTTGAGTTACCAATACCAAAAAGGAAGTGCTATAAAAACAGGAGGTTATTTTGCTTTTGCCTTTTTAGGTGAAAATATTTTGAAAACAGATGTAACGGCTAATTTCACCTGGACCCAAAGTAAGTTTGCTGTAATTCCCGAACTAGCTTTTTCCTTCTATCCCCAATCTTGGGTCGTTGCACCCTTTGTGCGAACAGAAATCACTCCGTATACCATAACTCCAAAGGTGGGGATTTCGTTGGCGACTATTTTAGATCTGGATTTTGGATATGGATTTGCTACGGCTGATAAGCAAGACTACCGTCCAATAAAGGGATTTACAGCTTCTCTACGTTTTAACATTCCACTCAACTACAAACTCAATATGTAGTTTTCCGTTTATCCATGATGACGGATAAACTTGTCATGATCGCGATCAATATGCTGAGCGATTTGTATTTTAAAGTGAGCGATTAAATAATGAAAGATTTTAGAAATCTGCACCAATCGACCGGTCGGCTGATTCACCATCATCAAAAAGATTATCTTTTTTTTGGAGGGACAGCATACTTGGGGTTGTTGGTCAATGAAGCCTATATTGATGTGTATAAGGAGGGCTTATCCAGATACGGATTAAATAACGGAACCTCTCGTAATAACAACATACAACTTGATATTTTTGATGTAGCGGAACATCGTGCAGCGAGTCGATTTGGTTTTGAGGCTGCCCTTTTGGTATCCAGTGGTTATTTGGCAGCGCAGTTGGCCGTAAAATCTCTTTCCTCTGTAGGAAAACTTATTTATGCACCCCATACTCATCCTGCACTGTGGTTAGATACAAATCCGCAAGTGGTGGGAAATATGGATTCTTGGCTTATTCAAACGGTACAACAGATCAATAATGCGGTTGATGATCAACAATTTGTGATTGTTAGTAACTCCATGGATAATTTGACTCCAGAACATTATGATTTCAGCCCTTTGTTGACAATAAATCCCGATAAAAAAGTGATTTTGTTAGTCGACGACTCACACGGAATTGGGGTGGTGCGTGCCAACAGAACTTCTACTGATCTATCTATATTTGAGGGTTCGGCCATTGAGGTGGTGGTTGTTGCTTCATTGGCAAAGGGTTTGGGTACGGACGCAGGAATGATTTTGTCGTCCAATAAATGGATGGAAAGATTTCGGAAATCACCCTTTTTTACTGGGGCCTCCCCTGCTTCTCCTGCTTCGATGTATGCATTTACGCATTCGCAAGATATTTACATGGCCGCATTCGAAAAACTGCATCAGAATATAGATTTTTTTGCCAATTTAATAGGCGATCGTCTGAGCCATATCCCTAATTTTGCTGTTTTTAGCTCTACTGAACCTGAGTTATATGAAAAATTGGTGCAAAATGGATTTCTGATCTCTAGTTTTCCATATCCTTTGGAAACAGACCCTCCTTTGAATAGAATTGTCTTAAGCAGCTTACATCAGGAGGAAGATTTGAAAAAATTAGCCCAGATAATATGTGCTTAAAAATAAAGTCATCGGCTTATCATTTGTTTCACGTGGAATGATAAAAATAAAATTAAAGGTTTGATATTCAGTAATAAAGTGTATTTTTGTGATTCTTTGAAAAATGAGTTTAGCGATGTAAAATGGCTAAGCTGTTGTAAATGATCTCCTTTAGAATAATTTTAAAATAAAAAAAATGGTTAAATTATTTCCAAACGTCATTTTAAAGAGATACTTTTGCAACCCCAAAGTACATTGGGTTAAAGGTTGAGAAATAAATAATTACAGTAAAATTGATATGACTAAAGCAGAAATTATTGCAGAAATCTCTAACAAAACTGGCTTAGAGAAGGTAGATGTTCAAGAAACCGTAGAGGCATTCTTCAAAGTGGTTAAAAACGCAATGGTGGGTGGAGAAAATGTATACGTAAGAGGTTTTGGTAGCTTTGTTGTTAAAAAAAGAGCTGAAAAAACTGCTAGAAACATTTCTAAAAATACAGCGATCATCATCCCTGAACATTTCGTTCCTAGCTTCAAACCAGCAAAAGTATTTGTTGAGAAAGTAAAAAACGGCAATAAATAATCTTAAAAACAGATTAAAATGGCAAAAACCAAACAGATTATAGTAGTAGGCGTGGTTGCAGCATTAGTTGCGGTACTATTTGCACAACCTATCAAAGGTTTGGTAAACGAGAAGGAGGAATCTGCTGAAAAACAGCAACCTTCTTCTGAAATCAATTTGGAGAACATATCGTTAATGACAAAACAAGGATTAGATGCAAATTTAATCAAAGATATTTCCGATATTGAGACCCAAATTACAAAGTCATCTGGAGAAGAGAAAGTTTCTTTACTTCAAAAGTTGGCCGTAAAGTGGGACGATCTGGCTAAACCGGCACCTCAAGGGTTCATTTACGAAGAGATGGCTAAAATTTCTCCGAAATATGAATACTGGTTGAAAGCAGGAAATTCATATCGTACTGCTTACACAAATTTACAAGACTCTACTTTAGCTCAAGCTTTGACGCAAAATGCAATTCGTTCATACGAAGCTGCTTTGAAATTAAATGCTGCTAGTTTAGAAGCGAAAACAGGATTGGGAGCTGCAATGGTCTCGGGTACAAATAACCCAATGGCTGGAATTGCTTTACTTCGTGAAGTGGTTCAGGCAGATCCAAAAAATGTAGAAGCAAACAAAACTTTGGGATTGTTTTCATTACAATCTCGCCAGTTTGATAAAGCGATTGATCGTTTCAAAACAGTTATTGAATTGAAACCAGATGCGGAATCTTACTTTTATTTAGCCACAGGCTATGAAAATATTGGGATGAAAAGTGAGGCGGTTGCTGCTTTTAAACAAAGTAAACAATTAGCTGCTGACCCTTCCCTTTCACAATTTATCGATCGTAAGATCGCTGAGTTGAGTAAGTAATTAATTTAGTTTATAATCATTTAAAAAAAATTAGCTATGCCAAGCGGAAAAAAAAGAAAAAGACACAAAATGGCTACTCACAAACGTAAGAAACGTTTAAGAAAAAATAGACACAAGAAAAAATAGTCTTTCTTGTATAAGACTCCGATAGTATATTGCTGCATGAAAATAACGCAATTTTAGTATGGAAGTTTGATAATCTACACGTAATTTATTGCGTGTAGATTGTTTTTTTTTATAAAAAACGTTCTTTAAGGTTTAATCAGATACAATAGAATTAGCAGGGTATGCTAATCTGTATCGTAAATATGTAGCTGTTGGTAAAGGAATTAATTATTGATTCTACTCCTGAAAAAGGAGTTACTATTGCTTTGCTACAAGATAAGCAGCTTGTTGAACTAAATAGGGAAACGGTTAACAATAATTTTTCAGTTGGAGATATTTATCTTGGGCGAATCAAAAAAATTATGCCGGGATTAAATGCAGCATTTGTAGACGTAGGTTACGAAAAAGATGCTTTTCTCCACTATTTGGACTTAGGTCCTCAGGTTCAATCTTTGCTAAAACTTACTCGGATAGTAAAGAATGGCAGTTATCAAGAGAAACTGCTAAATAGTCTAAAACTTGAAAAGGACATCGATAAGGCTGGTAAGATATCGGATATCTTAAGCAAAAACATGCTTTTACCAGTTCAAATCGCAAAAGAACCAATATCAACAAAAGGACCTCGATTGAGCTCCGATCTATCTATTGCAGGTAGATTTGTCGTACTGGTACCTTTTTCAAGCGCGGTTTCCATATCCAAGCGAATCAAAGGAAGTAATGAGCGTACACGTCTCAAGAAGATTGTCGAAGGAATAAAACCTCCAAACTTTGGAGTTATTATCCGTACGGTATCTGAAGGAAAAGGTGTAGATGAATTACAGAAGGATTTACTGGATTTAATCTCTAAGTGGGAAATATTTACCAAGCGACTTCGGACAGCTGAACCTCCTCAAAAAGTATTGGGCGAAATGGATAGAGCTTCTACCATCTTGCGCGATCTATTGACAGATGAATTTACACATATTCATGTAAATGACCCTGTGATATATGAAGAGACAAAATCTTATGTCCAAGACATCTCTCCTGATTTAGAAAAAATTGTAAAACTTTATAAACATAAAGAACCAATTTTTGACCATTTTGGCGTAGAGAAACAAATCAAAGCTGCTTTTGGAAAAACTGTTACACTACAAGGTGGTGCTTATCTCGTAATCGAGCATACTGAAGCACTTCACGTCGTTGATGTCAACAGTGGTAATCGTTCTGCTAATAAAGAGAACCAAGAGGATAATGCGCTCCTGGTTAATATGGAAGCTGCAAAAGAAATTGCGCGTCAATTGCGCTTAAGAGATATGGGAGGGATCGTTGTTATCGATTTTATCGATATGCATAAACCTACTCATCGTAAAGAGTTATACAGCTTTTTGAAAGATTGTATGGCAACGGATCGCGCCAGACACACCATACTACCTCCAAGTAAATTTGGACTAGTACAGATTACGCGTCAACGTGTTAGACCAGAAATGAATATCGTTACAAACGAGAAATGTCCCGCTTGTGATGGTACTGGTGAAATCCGATCAAGTATTGTCCTGATGGACGATATTGAAAATAATTTAAGTTTTATTCTTCAAGAACAAAATGAAAAAGGAATATCACTATGTGTACATCCTTATATTGCCGCTTTTATTAAATCGGGCTTTATTTCAAAAAGAATAAAATGGTTTTTGAAGTTTCAAAAATGGATCAAAGTTGTTCCTGTTACTTCATATTATTTAACGGAATTCCACTTCTTTAATGCTAAAGACGAGGAAATAAAGTTATAATCGAAAGAAATTAAAAAGGGTTGATCCACAAGGTCAACCCTTTTTCTATTCATAACAATTAGAATACTAATCTATCCAATTGATCGTAATACCATCTTTTTCCATTTTGCGGAAATAAGTCATCTGCCGTTTGGCATATCGATGTATTTCTGTCTCCAATTTCTTATAAAAATCAGCATAGTTTAACTCGCCCAAAAGATATTTAGACACATACTTATATTCTAGACCGTAATATTGGAGTTCTGCATGACTAACACCTGAAACTAATAATCCTTCGACCTCTGCTATTAGCCCATCCTGTATACGCTGTTTTAGGCGGTTGGATATTTTCTCCCTTCTTAACATGACATCCGGATTTAATCCAATAACCAATGAATCAAGATTTTTATTGTTCATGGGCGCTAATGAATGATGTTTAAGCCATTCTAGAACTTCTATGCCGCGGATGATTCTTTTTTTTGTTGATAGATCTAGATAAAGATCTGGTGGTTTTTGATATTTAGATAATCGGGTAAGCAGTTCTTCGTGATCAAATTGATATAATGCTTCTTTAAATCCAGGTTGACTTGGTATTTGAGCATATTTGTTGCCTTGAAGGACACTTTGGATATAAAGTCCAGTGCCGCCGCATAAAATAATACGCTTGCCCTGAAACAACAGAGATTCATAAACGCGTTGAAAATCTTCAATAAACTGTCCTAAATGATATTTTTTTCCAGGATCGCATATATTAATAAGATGATGTGGAATATCGCCATATTCGGAAAGATCTTTACCAGTTCCGATATCCATACGGCGGTATACCTGACGAGAGTCTGCACTAATGATTTCAGCATTTAATTCTTTCGCTATTTTGACCGCTAAAGCTGTCTTTCCAGAAGCTGTAGGACCTAAAATAACAATAACTTTCTCCTTAGGCACTGTGGAAAGAGCCAGAGGAGAAAGTAATGTTTGTTGTTTATCTATCACACAACAAATTTAGTCCATTTTTCAGAACTATTATTGTTATTGACAACATTTTCTATAAAAGCCATACCTCGTACACCTTCATGCACCTGAGGGAAATCTTGCATTTCTGCAGTTGGCGTATTGCCTTCCAATTTTGCAGAAACTGTTTGAGCAAAATTACGGTAAATATTACCAAACGATTCTAGCAGTCCTTCTGGATGTCCTGCTGGGATACGGGTATTGTGACCTGTAAATGAACTCAATTGATTTGGACTATTATAGCTATTTCCTGTACGGAATACTTGACGAGGTTCGCCTAACATTTTTATGGTTAAGTTATTAGGGTCTTCATTTGCCCATTCCAAACCGCCATGCTCACCATAGATACGGATTCTTAATGCATTCTCTTCTCCGGCAGCAATCTGTGATGCCCAAAGCATGCCTTTAGCCCCATCTTCAAAACGTAATAAAACAGAACCGTCATCATCCAAATGTCTACCTTCAACGAAAGTAGTCAAGTCAGCACATAATTCAGTGATTTTTAATCCTGAAATGTATTCTGCAAGGTGAGCAGCGTGTACGCCGATATCACCCATTGCTAACGATTTTCCTGATTTTGCAGGATCAGCGCGCCATGCAGCACCAGCATTTCCTTCGCGCTCTGTCAGTTTACTCAACCATCCTTGAGGATATTCGACAACGATTTTACGAATCTTACCGAAATGACCAGCCTTTACCATAGCTTTCGCTTGTTTTACCATTGGGTATCCCGAGTAAGTATGGGTTAAGCAAAGTGTTTTATTTGTGCTTTTTACAATTTCTTCCAAAGATTTTGCTTCCTCTAACGTCAGCGTCATTGGTTTTTCAATAACGACATTGAATCCATTCTCTAAAGCCATCTTAGCTGGCGGATAGTGCATGAAATTTGGGGTAACGATCGTTAGGAAATCCATACGTTCTCCTTCAGGAAGTTGACTTTCTTTTAAAATCATCTCCTCATAATTTGCATAACAACGGTTTTCTGGAATGAATAAATCTTCTGCAGACTGTTTGTTGATTTCAGGATTGATACTGAATGAACCACATACAAGTTCGATTTTACCATCCATATTTGCTGCAATACGGTGTACGGCGCCAATGAAAGCATCATTGCCACCTCCGACCATACCCATTCGTAGTTTTCTCTTCATGTGATATATTTTAATTTTTTCTGTTTAGATTAATTGACAAGATACAAAAAATGATTTTATTTTATAAATAGAATCATCTTAAGGCTACCTAAATTTTCCTTCAAATAGCCATTTGGAAATTCTTTTTGTAAATTTTGGTATTGTTCGTTATCACGAATTAAAATTCTAGAGGTACCGTTTACCCAGAATTTGAGCGGATCAAGTTCAGATTTTTTGACGAACCCAATTTTTTCCAATGTCGACTCTTGACTCCAGTCTTTATCGGTGTATGTCATAATATCTTGTGGTTCGAAATCAGTGACAAAAGCTTTGATTAATTTGCTGATCCCTCCTACTACATTATAACCAAGTTTATTGCAAAAACGTATTAATTCAAATGAACGATAATTTTCAATTTGTAATTCAGGCATCTTCCGCCCCCCACTAAATACAGCTAAGGAAATAAGTTCACCATCTAAAAATAAACCATAGCGATATTTTCCAGGCATTGCTCCTTGTAGGTGATTTTCTTCTAAAAATGCGATCGTATTTTTCTTATCTACTCGAGCAACAACAGTTTTTCGAGCATAAGCTTTTTTTTGATGAAGTGCTAAAGCAAGAATTCGTTTTACAATGATATCATATTTACTGTGCAACATATCTTCATCTATATGAACTATTTTTTCATTTTGATCGCAAATTCTTTTTGTGATATTTGACCTATATAGATGAATGACAAATGGAAGATCCCCGCCTGTTATTTTGGTAAATGAAGGCGATTTTTGGGATATTACAAGTTCAGAGTCGAAGTTCTTTTGTAGTATATCACAAAAGCTTGCTAATATTTGATGGTATGGATCTGTCATTTCGAATAACAAAAATATGATTTATTGCAAACAAAGTGTGGTTTTCGATTGAATTTTAATGCTTACCTTTGTTCTTCAAAAAAAATAAAAGTATGAAACTTCCAATTGTGGCTTACGGAGATCCAGTATTACGTAAGGTAGCAGATGAAATAGATGAGGATTATCCAAACTTGAAGCAATTGATTGCTGATATGTTTGAAACCATGTATGCAGCAAATGGTGTTGGGCTGGCTGCCCCACAGGTAGGTTTGCCTATTCGTCTTTTTGTAATCGATGCAACTCCATTTGCAGAAGATGTTGAAGAAGAGAAAGAGATATTGCGCTCTTTTAAAAAGGTATTTATCAATCCGATCATGGTTGAAGAAACAGGTGAAAAATGGGCTTTTAGCGAAGGTTGTTTAAGCATTCCTGATATTAATGAAGAGGTGATGAGACATCCGAATATTAAGATTAATTATTTGGATGAGAATTTTGAGGAACATGAGATTGACTTGACTGGTTTAGCTGCACGTGTTGTACAGCATGAATATGATCATATCGAAGGTAAATTGTTTACTGATAAATTGTCAACGTTAAAGAAAACAATGTTGAAAGGTAAATTGGATACCATTTCTAAAGGTATGATTCGTGTAGGATATAAAATGAAATTCCCTCTCCAAAAGAAAAAGCGCTAACTCTATTAACGCTTTTTCTTTTGTTCTCTAGTTTTATTTATCCACCGACTATAGGAAGAGAGAATTTATATTTGACAGCTAAGATGCGCACTACAAATACTAAAAGTGCACTCAGAAATGCATTTATGCTTTCATTTACACCAAAAAAAGGTAGCGTCACAAAAAGAATTGCTCCCGATAGGCAAGCTGTCGCGTATATTTCTTTTCTAAAAATTAGCGGATTTTCATTCATCAGTGTATCTCGTATCACTCCTCCCATTACGGCTGAAAACATGCCTAATATGACTGCTGCAATCGTAGAGCTTTCGTAAGTTAATGACTTTTGTACACCAACGATGGTAAAAAAGGCAATACCCATAGCATCAAAAAGGGTCAAAGTTCGAGAAAATTTATCGAGTTGATCATTGAGTATAGCAGAAAGAAATACGCCTATTAATATAGCAATTAAGTAATTGCCATCATCAACCCAAATAGGTCGAAGGTTTAGAAAAACATCTCTTAAAGACCCTCCTCCTATAGCGGTAACGAAACCGGTAAAGGTTGCTCCGAAAATATCAATTTTTCTACGATTTGCGGCCATAGCTCCTGAAATAGCAAAAAGCATCGTACCTAATAAATCAGTATAATATATATAATCGGTGCCTGTCATTTATCCGCATTGAATGATTTAACTATTTGTCTGTAAAGTTATGATTTTTTATAAAAAAAATATGTTTGTCATATTATAGTCGATCTGCTTATTAAGTTACTAATAATCAGTATGGTATAGCTGTATTGATTTCATATTCTATACTTTCTCTTTCTCTACTCATCTATAAGGCACGCGATATCTGATTATTTATCGAGTTAATACATCTGTTATACTCTATTGGGGAGTAATTATATCTATAATAGGAAAAGGTATTGCGGTCTTCTACAAAATTATATCAAATGATATATGGATTCCTCCCTTAGAAGTAATACCAACTACATATCAAATTCTGACCAACTTCGTATTTAATACGGGTATAGTAGGGGGATAACAGGGGGTTTATAGGGGGTTAGTAGGGTCGTACCCCTACTAACCCCCTATAAACCCTAAGTAATGTCTGGTGTATTCCCCATTTAATAGTGAAGTTGGTATATAGTTGGTCAGAATTTGTCTTTAAGATCTGGTATATATGGTAAAGTAACGGAGGGATCGAGTAACGCAGTGATTTAGTGACGGAGTAAAGCAGTAACCGAGTGATCAAGTGGCATAGTAACCTAGTAGCGGATTGACCCAGTAACCAAGTAACGCAGTATTTGTGTGAAGAACCCATATATGGACAGGTGACGGGCGTGTCCGCACAAAGATGATCCCAGACAAATTAACATATGATCCATAGCAAAAGGTAATCCATATCCGACCCAGCATGATCATCAGGTGTCATCCAGATAAATTATCGGTCACATTTCTAGCTCTTTACCGTGTCGCGGTAAACTATTTCCGGAAAACATTAGGAAGTGAAGGATAAAAGTTCCTATCTTTGCACCACTCCGCAAGGGAGGAACGGCTGATCCGAAAGGGGATGCGCTGAAAAAAGAAGGGTTTAATT
>NZ_DJTA01000026.1:0-4652 GCF_002440335.1 Sphingobacterium sp. UBA6320
AAGAAGGTAGATCTTTTGGAGGTGATAGACCTTTCAAAAAAGACGGTGAAAACTCAGATAGAAAAAGAAGTTTTGACAAACCTTTTAATAAAGAAGGTAGATCTTTTCAAAAATCTGAAGGAGAACAGACAGACTTTAAGCGTCCTGCTAGGGATAAATCAGATAGACAATACAAATCTTCTTATAAAAAATTCAATAGTGAAGAAGATCGTAAAGAAGGATCTACAGAAAGAAGAAGCTCTGAAAGACCTCAGCGTGCTAAATCTTCATCTCAAAATGACGGCTTAATTCGTTTAAATCGGTATATCGCTAATTCTGGGGTATGTTCCAGAAGAAAAGCAGATGAATTGATTGCAGCAGGTGTTGTGAGCGTAAATGGTGAAGCTGTCACTGAATTAGGGGCTAAAGTAGATCCTGCAAAAGATGACATCAAATATAACGGTGAACGTCTGAAACGTGAGAAAATGGTTTATGTTTTATTAAATAAACCAAAAGATTACATCACTACAACTGATGATCCGCAAGAACGTCACACTGTAATGGAATTAGTATCAAAAGCAACAAAAGAACGTATTTACCCTGTCGGTCGTTTAGATAGAAATACAACAGGTTTATTGTTGATGACAAATGATGGTAATTTAGCAGAAAAGCTTTCGCATCCTCGCAATAATATCAGTAAAATCTATAACGTAGAACTTAATAAAAGTTTAACTCAAGGTGACTTCAATAAAATTGTATTCGGTCTTGAGCTGGAAGATGGTTTTGTAAAACCGGATGACCTGAGCTACGTAATAGGTGGAAGTAAAAAAGAAATTGGCGTACAGATCCATAGTGGTAAAAATCGTATTGTAAGACGTATTTTTGAATCATTAGGCTATGAAGTCGTAAAACTAGATCGCGTTGTTTATGCCAATTTGACTAAAAAGGATTTACCTAGAGGTCGTTGGAGATATATTGAAGAGCGAGAATTAGTTCAATTGAAGCATTTAATTTAATTATTACTCCTTTATACAGAAAGCAGCTTCACAGCTGCTTTTTTATTACACCTAATTTTTAAATTAGATAATATTACATAATTTAGCAACAAATAAAATATAACATGACTGATCCAAAAACATTAACATCCGTAGCTGAATTTCATAAAGTTTTCCAACATCCGATATTAGAAAAACCAACAATTCCAAGTGAGAAACGCAGTGCACTACGCGTATCTCTGATTGCAGAAGAATTGAAAGAATTGGAAGAAGCTATTCAAAATAACGATCTTGTAGAAGTAGCAGATGCATTATGTGATATCCAGTATGTATTGGCAGGTGCCGTTCTAGAATTTGGTCTAAAAGATAAGTTTAATGAGTTATTTGAAGAAGTTCAACGCTCCAATATGAGTAAAGCTTGTCAATCGATAGAAGAAGCAGAAGCCACTATAGACCACTATAAAAATACAAAAGATGTAGACAGTTACTACAAAGAAGTAGATGGCTTGTTTTTAGTATTCAGAACAGAGGATAACAAAACATTAAAATCAATCAATTATTCTCCAGCAGATCTAAAATCAATCATAGAAAAATAAAAAAAGGTTTGCTATTAGCAAACCTTTTTTTATCCCCTATATTGAGAACCCTGTATGGCCTCTTTTCGTTCAAGTGCTTTATCAATATACGACTGAATCGCTGATTTTTTCATCCCCCAATTTGGAGCAATCAATAACTCTTGATCAGCCAACCCAAATAATCTTTGGATGACAATATCCGGACGCAATAATGGAATAAACTCCGCTAAAAAGTCACAATATTCATCAATAGAAAAAACATGGAAAGGTTCCCGTTTATATTGAACGCCCATAATGGATCCTTCTACAATATGTAAATGATGCAGCTTCACAAATTTGATCTGCGGATGTTTATTGATTTCATCAGCATATTTCAACATCATCTCTTTAGATTCCCAAGGGAAGCCAAAAATAGTATGCACACAAATTTCTAATGGACTATTTTCCACTAATTTCAAAGCCACTTGCAATTCCTCATGTGAACAGCCACGATTGATTCTATCCAAAGTTTCATCGTAAATTGATTCCATGCCCATCTCCAAATCAACATCATAACGATCGCAGTAACTCTCCAAAAGAGCCACTTTTTCAAAATCAATACAATCAGGACGTGTACCTACAGATAACCCCACTGTATCCTCTGGACAAACAGCTAATGCCTCATCATACATCGCCTTTAAAAAATGTGCAGGAGCATAAGTATTGGTATTAGGTTGAAAATAAATAATAAATTTATCTGCACGATAACCTTCTCTAGCACGTTTGATACCTTCTTCTACCTGTTCACGAATAGTCGGCAATTTACGAGCTGATTCGGGAGTAAATGAATCCACATTACAGTACGAACAGCCACCATACCCCTTACTTCCATCACGATTAGGGCAAGTAAAATTGCC
Organism: Sphingobacterium sp. UBA6320; assembly: GCF_002440335.1. NCBI lineage: Bacteria > Pseudomonadati > Bacteroidota > Sphingobacteriia > Sphingobacteriales > Sphingobacteriaceae > Sphingobacterium > Sphingobacterium sp. UBA6320. Next base: position 2,446 of record NZ_DJTA01000026.1, read on the forward strand.
ATCTACAATGACTTTATACACACGCAGACCATCATATTTCTTTTTTAAATAAGATCCATAATGATGATATGGTTTTTGTCCTATGTCTAATAATGTACTCATAAATGCAAAGATAGAAAGAATTCAGAGGTTTTAATTATTTCAATTATAATATATGGCTTCTAATAGACTAATCTTTACACAATTTATTATCTTTATGAGTTACATTAGGAAATTATGAAAAGATTAACTCTTAAAGATATTGCAAAAGCGCTAAACTTATCAGTCCCTACGATTTCCAAAGCACTCTCCGATAGCCATGAGATCAAGAAAGAGACAAAAGAGAAAATCGTTGCCTATGCACATGAACATAATTATCAATATAATGCACTAGCAAGAAGTTTAAAAACTGGTAAAACAAACATTATCGGTGTCATTGTTTCAACAATAAGCAATTCATTCTTTTCTCAAATTTTAGAAGGAATTGAAGAATCGTCACTGTTTCAACAGTATAATATTATTATTATGCAAAGCAGAGAAAATCCGTCAATTGAAAAGAAATGCATTGATATTCTTTATTCCAAAGGGGTAGATGGCATATTGATTTCACCGGTATCTGATCGAGCAAACTTAAATTATCTAGAACAGTTACATCATAGCGATTGCCCTATTGTTATATTTGATCGTATCAATAACAGTTTCAATACATTTCAAATTGGAATAGACAATAAGAAAGCTGCCAAAAGAGCAACACAGGAACTTATTGATCGAAATTATCGTAATATTTTGCATATCACGGGACTTACTAATGGTGTTACCAATGAAAGGCTCATCGGTTTTCAAGAAGCCTTAAAACAGAACAAAATAATTTTCGATGAGACTCTTCTTTTACGCTGTGATCTATCCCAGATTCAAATCGTAGAACAGCAAATTCTATCTAAATTAAAAGAATTAGAAAAAGAACAGCACCTTCCTGACGCAATTTTTACGGCTACCGATCTATTGACAAATCGCACAATAGGATTATTAGCGCAACAGAAAATTAAAATTCCAGAAGAGATTGCTTTGATTGGATTCTCAAATACAAACTATGCATTTTCATTCAATCCACCACTCACGTGTATCTCTCAACCTGCAAAAAATATTGGAAAAATCGCTTTCGAAAAAATGATCCATATTTTAGAATATCGATTAAAAAAAAGAGAGATTGTTTATGAAACGATCGAATTAGATGCTGACATTACAATCCGAGAATCGATATAATGATTATTCAAATTCTTGGAATCATCTCATGGTAGATGATGGTCATCATACTTCAAAAGGAGCTTTATAAATAGAGTTATAGTCCAACAAGTAATAAATTAATCCAGGAGGATATTCAAAAGATAATAAAAAAGGTGATCATAATCTATGATCACCCAACAATTAATGTCTTCCTCGATGCTTACCGTGGCCCCTGTTATGCTTCTTGTGTTCTTTTTTATAATGCTTATTATGACCTTTCTTATAGTGTCCATGTGGATGCCTAGGTCCGTGATCGTGATAATATCCCACACAAGAACTAGCTGATATTAACAATATTAATCCTCCCAAAAAAAATGCAATTTTTGCTCTCATAAATAAAATATTCTTTCCTTTCTTTAGCCAAATACTATACCAAAAGAAAGGAAAACACTAATAATAAGGATATTAATACGTAAACCTCTCGTTATAAAGCAGTTTATAAAACTCATAAAATAAATATTAAAACTTCATCACTAGTAATTTATTGATTTCTATTTGAGGAAAGTTTAGTGGCAAACAAAGATCTTAGCAGCACCGCTCATATAGATCCATTCAAAAGGAAACCACATCGCTTACAAACTGAATACAGAAAACCAGTTTTAGAGTAGTTCACGGGGTGGGCTTTAAGCGTATTTCAAAAGCAGGAGTTGCCTGCCGTGGATATGGAGGATGAGCTTGAAGTGGAACCGTGCCGCCAATAGCCATATCCGGAACCAGGTCGGACATGAAGGAGAAGAAATGTAAGTGTGCTCCCTCTGCAGTACTGCCGTAGCAAGTCGATATCTTTGACTGTGAAAGGGGTTATCTGCGGCAGCAGGATTGTTAATTGCTGCGTCAGCGCTATTGATTATACTGCAGCAGCGGAATGGCTTGTTCTAAAGCACCGGTATTGAGATATGCTGCATCCGAAAGGCAGTACAGAAAAAAGTTTAGCGCACAAAAAA
>NZ_DJTA01000013.1:0-19869 GCF_002440335.1 Sphingobacterium sp. UBA6320
CAACCTATTCTAGGACACTACACTTTAAATTCAATTTGACAAAATAATCTTACTGTGTTGCCAGCATGACTGCGTATTTATGTTATTTGCTTTATAAAGTTGCATAAAAACGCATTATTTTATTTTTTATGACTATCTTTACAATACGAATTAATTCCTATGATGATAAAAAGAACCTATAGTATTATTTGCATGTTGATTTTTGCATTTAATATATTGAATGCACAATCTTTCAAATTTGCTCATGTCACCGATACACATGTTGGGGGAGCGACAGGTGAAGAAGATTTGCGTCGTACAGTAAAAGATCTGAATACTTTAAAAGATATTGATTTTGTTATCCTTTCAGGTGATATAACCGAATTTGGTGCCGATCATGAATTGATACTGGCTAAACAAATATTGGATAGCTTGTCTTTGCCTTGGTATGTAATTCCTGGTAATCATGATGGTAACTGGTCTGAAAATGGGGCCAATACTTTTCGACGTGTTTTTGGAGGTGAAACTTTCTTTTTTAAACATAAAGGTTTCATGTTTTTAGGGACTAATTCAGGGCCAAATATGCGGATGAGTCCAGGACAAATTCCGCGTGAAAATCTTGTTTGGATGGATTCAATTTTTAATGCTAATCCCGACAGTAAGATGCCTTTGATATACATTAATCATTATCCACAGGATTCTTCTTTAAATAATTGGTTTGAAGCTTTGGATCGAGTAAAGTCAAGGAATGTGCAATTGGCTTTTTGCGGACATGGTCATGTAAACAAATTATACGATTGGGAAGGTATACCCGGGATAATGGGAAGATCAAATCTCCGTGCAAAGAATGAATATGGTGGTTATAATATTGTAACGATCGACCAGGGTAAGGCTACTTATCAAGAACGTACATCTGATGGACGCTATTTGGATCCTTGGGCAGTGGTCACATTAGAAAATCATCATTTTGAATTGGATAAAAAGAAATATCCGCGACCTAGTTACACCGTTAATGATAAATATGCGTCTCGAGTCTCTGTAGCTTGGGAGTTTCAAGATGCAAGTGATATTGGTGCTGGAATGTCCTTATATAAAGATTGCATTATTACGGCCAATACCTCAGGTAATATTTTTGCGTTGGATCGCAAAACAGGCAAAAAGAAGTGGTCATTCAAAACGGGAGGTAAAGTATATTCAACACCTGCGGCATGGAAAGGTGTTGTAGTGGTAGGCTCTTCTGATCATTATATTTATGGTATAGATGCAGAGACTGGTATGTTGAGATGGAAAGTGAAAACAGAAAAAGCTGTTCTCGGCTCACCTTTGATTCATAAGGGTATAGCATATATGGGTGGATCTGATGGAGTTTTTAGAGCATTGGATGTATTGACGGGAAAACAAAAATGGAATTTTAATGGGGTGAAAGGATATGTTTCTACTCTTCCGACATACTATCAAGATCTCCTAATTTTCGGTTCATGGGGAAATGGCTTTTATGCTTTAAATGCAAAGTCGGGTGCTTTGGAATGGGAGTGGAATAATGGACATGCTAATCGCATGTTTTCTGCAGCAGCTTGTTACCCTGTTGGAGTGAATAATACCATTTTTGTAGTGGCACCAGATCGTTATATGACGGCATTAAATGCAGAAGATGGACAAGTTATTTGGAGAGAGAAAAAAGATACAATTCGTGTTAGGGAATCCATGGGACTTTCTGCTGACCATAAATATGTTTATGTGAAAACAATGGATGGCGATTTACTTGGAGTTTCCACAAAAGGTAATCAAATGGATGTCGCCTGGAAATCTAATTTGAAACTTCCTTATGAATTAGCTCCTTCTGCGATAAATACTAATGATAAAATTGTTTTTGTACCGAGTCATTCTGGATTATTGTCTGCAGTAGATGCTAAGTCAGGTCATGTGCTTTGGCAATATAAAATTTCAAACGGTATGGTTAATCCAACATTAGTTTTGGATAATAATGAGCTTGTTTGCAGCACAATGGATGGTAAGATTGTTAAACTAAAATTTTAACTTTATAAAAGTTCTAAATTATGAAATTAAATACACAAAACTTATTACATTTACTGCGAATTTTTATGCTTGTTTTTGCATGTTTTGTTTTTAACTTTGCGAAAGCGCAAAAACAAGCATGGATTAGAGTGAACCAATTAGGTTATACACCTACAGGTATAAAGGTTGCGGTATTTGGAGGAAAGGTAAAAGGAAATTATACTGAATTTGAATTGATAGAGGTGAAAACAACAAAACGCGTGTTCTCTAATACTATTGGTAAAGATTATGGTTCATATGGACCTTTTGTTCAGAGCTATAGATTTGATTTTTCAGCATTCCGTGATACAGGTTCTTATTATTTAAAGGTTGGAGAGGTGAAATCACCTGTCTTTAAGATTGGAAAAGATGTTTATAAAGGGGCTGCAGATTTTGCGCTCCGTTATATGCGTCAACAAAGAACACTGTTTAATCCATATCTACAAGATAGTTGTCATACACACGATGGTTTTGTATTACATGCAAATAAGGTTGGTATTGCTGATAGTACGCGTATTGATGCTGGTGGAGGTTGGCACGATGCTTCTGACTATTTGCAATATTCTACGACCTCAGCAAATGCAACTTATCACCTTTTGGCTGCTTATCGGGATTTCCCAAAAGTATTTGGTGACCAAAAGCAGGCAAATGGATTGGATGGAAAAAATGGTCGTGCTGATGTGCTTGATGAGGCTAAATGGGGATTGGATTGGTTGATCAAGATGCATCCTGCTCCGAATTTAATGTTTAACCAAATTGCAGATGATCGCGATCATACCAATATGAGAATGCCTGGTGAAGATCCTTTTTATGGAAGAGGATTTGAAAGACCAGTGTATTTTATTGATGGCGAACCACAGCAACGTGGTAAATTTATGAATAATACGACGGGAACAAGTTCTACAGCAGCTAAATTCTCAAGTGCTTTTCATCTGGGTAGTTCTTTGTTTCAAAATGATGATCGTAGATATGCAAAAATCTTGGCCAAAAAAGCAAAAACTGCCTATAGCTTTGCATTGATAAAGCCAGGAGTAACGCAAACGGTATCGGTAAAATCGCCCTATATCTATGCTGAGGATAATTGGGTAGATGATATGGAGTTGGCAGGTGCAATGTTTTATGGGGCGACTAACAAAAAGAAGTTTTTAAAGGAGTCCATGGAATATGCTCGACAGGAAAAGATTACGCCTTGGATGACAAGCGATACTGCGGCACATTATCAGTGGTATCCATTCATTAATCTTGGTCATTATGAATTAGGAAAACAATTAAAAGGCAATGATCGCGAGGAGATTGTCTCATACTATAAGTCTGGAATAGATGCTGTCTTAGCTAGAGCTCAAACTAATGCCTTCTATCGAGGAGTACCTTTTATTTGGTGCAGTAACAATTTGACTGTATCCTTTGCTATTCAGTGTTTATGGTATAAAGAATTGACACAAGATATAAGATATGATGAATTGGCGCAGTCAAATATAGATTGGCTGTTTGGGACTAATCCTTGGGGGACTAGCATGGTTTATGGCTTACCTTCTTGGGGCGATACACCGGTTAATCCACATTCTGCTTTTACCCATTTAAAGAATTTTCCAATTGATGGTGGATTGGTCGATGGTCCTATTATGACTTCGACATATCGTAATCTGATTGGTATCAAGTTGTTGAATGAGGATCCGTATGCAGCATTTCAAAGTGATTTAGTTGTTTATCATGATGATTACGGGGACTATAGTACGAATGAACCTACAATGGATGGTACCGCTTCTTTGATATATCTGTTGGCTTCTCAAGAGCAAAAGGCATTGGAGGAGCCTCCGATAAAAAAGTAGTGTTGGATTCTTATGGAGCGATCATAAGAGGTGATAGTCTGCAAAAAAGGCTTGCACTTGTTTTTACGGGACACGATTTGGCTGAGGGGGGATTAAAAGTACTGAAGATATTAAAGCAAAAGTCTATAAAAGGATCATTTTTTTTAACAGGAGATTTTTTGAGGACACCAAAATTTCATTCTGTTATAGATGAGATTAAAAAGAATAAACATTATCTTTCTGCACATTCTGATAAACATCTGTTGTTTAGTGATTGGAGTAATAGAAATGGATTATTAGTAACAAAAGATTCATTCATGCACGATTTGGAGATGAATTTTAGAGAACTTGATAAATTGGGTTTTCGAAGTGATAATAAATATTTTATTCCATCGTATGAATGGTATAATAAAGAGATTGTGACTTGGAGTAAGGAGATGGGGTATATTCCCATTAATTATACACCAGGATTGCGAACAGCGGCAGATTATAGTTATCCAGAAATGGGAAAACGATATTTATCTTCTGATGATATCGAAATGGGAATATGGAAAGAGAGTAAACAGCCCAATGGTTTAAATGGATTTATCGTGCTTGTACATATGGGTACAGATGTACGTCGGAAAGATAAATTTTATGATCGCTTGGGAAAAATAGTAGATCAGTTAAAGAAAGAAGGATATCAATTTGTAGATATCCGTGAGTTAGTACAATAGAATAAAGGACAATATAGAAGATAGGATGATAAATACAACCGAAAAAGAATCGCACTACCAGGATTTAGAAAAAATGACTGTTTTGGAGTTGTTAACGAATATTAATAACGAAGATAAGACCGTCCCAATGGCTGTTGAGAAAGCTATTCCTCAGATTGAGGCTTTAGTGAATGAGTGTGTTACTAAGATGAAAAACGGGGGTCGCGTTTTTTATATTGGGGCTGGTACAAGTGGACGATTAGGTATTTTAGATGCTTCTGAATGTCCACCGACATATGGGGTTCCTTTTGATTGGATTATCGGAATGATTGCAGGAGGAGATACGGCTATTCGTAAAGCTGTAGAGTTTGCCGAGGACGATACGGAGCAAGCGTGGAAAGATTTAGCTGAATATAGTATTAATGAGACAGATGTGGTGATTGGTATTGCTGCTTCGGGAACGACTCCATATGTAATAGGTGGTTTAAAGGCTGCTAATGCAGCGGGATTAGCAACAGGTTGTATCGTATGTAATGGTGGTTCTCCTATCGCAAAAGAAGCACAATTACCAGTAGAGGTTGTAGTAGGACCTGAATTTGTGACAGGCTCCACTCGTATGAAAGCTGGTACTGCTCAAAAATTAGTATTGAACATGTTGAGTACCTCAATTATGATTCGATTGGGTCGTGTACAAGGAAATAAAATGGTGGATATGCAACTGTCAAATCATAAACTTGTCGCGCGCGGAGTACGTATTATTATGGATGAAACGGATGCTACTGAAGCAGAAGCGACCGAATTGTTGGAAAAATTTGGTCATGTACGTCAAGCGATAGAAGCGTACCAAGAAACACATTAAACATCAATCACCTATTATAAAACAAACTTATGTCACCAATAATTTTATTGTCCTTTTTGGTTATCTACTTTGCTGTTTTACTTGCTGTAGCGCATTTTACATCAAAGGGGTCTTCGGATAACTCCACATTCTTTGTCGCAAATCGTAATTCAAAATGGTACATGGTTGCTTTTGGAATGATCGGTACCGCGTTATCTGGGGTGACTTTTATTTCTGTCCCTGGAGCAGTTGGAGCTTCCGAATTTAGCTACTTTCAATTTGTATTGGGAAATGCGGTAGGATTTGTTATCATCGCTTATGTATTACTTCCTTTATATTATAGAATGAATCTTACTTCTATCTATACCTATTTAGAAGAGCGATTTGGACATACAACTTATAAGACCGGTGCTGCTATTTTTCTTATTTCCAGAACAATTGGTTCTGCATTTCGCCTTTATTTAGTTGCTATTGTATTGCAACATTTTATATTTGATGCTTGGAATATACCTTTTGTTGTTACAGTTGTTATTTGTTTATTACTGATTTGGTTATATACGAATAAGGGAGGTTTGAAAACTATTATCGTAACCGATACACTGCAGACAACGTTTTTGATAACAGCTGTTATTTTATCCATCTACTTTATGGCAAAGGGTTTGAATTTTGGAATTGTGGACACCTTTGAGGCCGTGAAGGAAAGTAGCTATTCTAAAATATTCTTTTGGGATGATTTTGTTGGAAGCAAAGCTAATTTCTGGAAACAATTTTTAGGAGGTATTTTTGTAACAATTGCTATGACTGGGTTAGATCAGGATCTAATGCAAAAAAATCTTTCGATGGGAACGATCAAAGAGGCCCAAAAGAATATGATTACCTTTACAAGTGTATTTGTCGTGATTAATATCTTCTTTTTGGCTGTTGGAGCATTGTTATATATCTATGCGGAGAAAAATGGTATTAATATAAGTCAGTTGGCGACTCGTGATTATCTATATCCAGAAATTGCTTTAAATCATTTAGCACTTCTTCCTGCAATTATATTTATGATGGGATTGACAGCGGCTACTTTCGCTACTACAGATTCAGCTCTGACTGCCTTGACGACTTCTTATTGTATAGATTTTTTGAATTTTAATAAAAAAGAGAATCCAAATGACCCGTTATTGGTAAAACAACGAAATTATGTCCATTTTGGTTTTTCAATTGTAATGCTGTTGGTGATCTTAGTTTTTAAATTGATTAATGATGATTCTGTTGTAAATGCCATCTTTACTGCCGCAAGCTATACTTATGGACCATTATTGGGACTATTTGTTGTAGGTATCGCTACCAAATATGCTGTTAAAGACAAACTTGTACCCTTTATCTGTGTGATATCTCCTGTTATTTTATATATTTTGAAGACTTATGTTATTGAGGTTTATACACCATATGTTATTGGGTTGGATTTAATTATCATTAATGGATTTATTACCTTTTTATTGTTGATCCTTACCTCTCCAGGTAAAGCCTCTGTTCAAGAGCTTTCACATAATTAAAAAAAGTTAAGTGATTTGTACGTGCAAAAAAATTAAGTTAAGTTTGATTAAATTAGTTTTTTTGTACGTATGTATCAATTGATAGAAGAAACAGCAGGATTTATCCGCAAAAAAATAGGCGATTTTCAGCCTGAATTTGGAATAATACTAGGTACTGGCTTAGGTAAATTGGTCGATGAGATCGAAGTGCAGTTTTCTTTAATGTATTCCAATATCCCCAACTTTCCAATCTCTACAGTAGAATTTCATTCTGGTAAATTGATATTTGGCACTCTTAATGGTCGTAAAGTTATAGCGATGCAGGGGAGGCTACATTATTATGAGGGATATAATATGAACGAAATTACTTTTCCGATCCGTGTCATGAAAGTATTAGGTATTCAGAAATTGTTTGTTTCAAATGCCTCAGGGTCTTTAAATCCTGCTATTCTTAAGGGTGATCTGGGAATTATCTCTGATCATATTAATCTTTTACCTGATAATCCTTTACGTGGTTCTAATTTAGCAGCGTTTGGACCTCGTTTTCCAGACATGAGTCAACCCTATAATTGGGAGATGATCAAGCTTGGATTGGAGATTGCCAAAGAGAAGGGGATTCGTGCACATCAGGTAGTTTACGTAGCCGCACCAGGTCCAAATTTAGAGACTAAAGCAGAGTATCGTTACATGAGCATTATCGGTGGTGATATTGTTGGTATGAGTACGGTGCCAGAAGTTATTGTTGCAAATCATATGAATTTGCCTGTGTTTGCGATCTCTGTGATTACTGATGAAGGTTTTCATGAAGATTTGACACCTGTTTCTTTGCAAGATATCGTAGATGTCGCTGCAAAAGCTGAACCAAAGATGACGTTAATTTTGAAAGAATTAATAGCTTTGCAATAGTTTTCAACAATGCTAGTTCAAATATAAATGAAGGTGACCTTGCGCTTATTAGCGATTTTTTGTTGTATTATTGGTTTTATAAATCAAGTTCATGCACAAAGTAATGATGAATGGAGTAGTGCTATAGACTCTGCTAGGGCAAAAGAGGATTCGAAAAAAGATTCTGTGATTTTGTCTGCTAAATATATTCGTTATACCACATTGGATATGATGAAGAAAGGCACTTATACTGTTCAAATCGATACTTCGCACCGTAATTTTCAGTATTATAATAAACAGAATTTACCTTGGAATCCGAGTATCAATTTGGGTTCTTATGGTCTTGCAACACGCGATTTGTTATTTCAACCTACTAAAACTATCGGTTTTCAAAGTGGTTTTCATAGCTTGGAACGGACGTTATATCGCCCAGATTCTATCCAATATTTTAGAGCCCGAGCTCGATTTTCTGAACTTTACTCTGTTGGATTTTTCTTTAATGATCAAGTATTTCGTGCTCGACTTGCACAAAATATAAATCCAAGACTTAATATTGGTGGCGAATTTCATGCTACAAAGGCAGATGGATATTACACCAATCAGAAGTATTCTGATATTAAATCAGCTTTGTTTGCATGGTATGAATCCGAAAATCATCGCTATAATTTATTGTCGAATCTAATTTTTAATAAATTAGATGCAACGGAGAATGGTTCTATTTTGGCAGATAATATTTTTAAGGATGCTGAAAAACAATCTGCAGACCGATATCCTGTGCGTTTACAGGGATTAGGGGATAATAGACCTCGAAACGAATGGCAGGATAATTCATTTTTTATTCGTCAATCGATGTTTTTGGGGCATATTGATACCGTTGATGCCGGTAAACCTACGATGCAAATTTATCCTACTAATAGCATTGCTCATAACAGCTCAATTCGTCTTCAGAAATTTAACTTTTTTAAGAACGAGACTGATGCTAATGGTGCTTTCCCATATGGGCCTTCTCAATTGAGCAAGGATACAACAGAGATTACTTCGATTTCAAATGAATTTGAATATAGTTTTTATTTACGGGGGAAATCTATTTTTAAAAATGAAGCGAAATTGAATGTAGGATTTCAACATGATATGTACTGGTATACAGATAGCGGAATTAATAACCGATTCTATCAAAATGGAATGTTGAAAGGAGAGCTGGGCTATAAATTTTCTGACCGAATCAATATTACGGGTAAGGTGAATCAGATCGTGATGGGACACAATTTTGGAGATTATCTATATGAGGCAAAAGCAGATTTTTTGTTAAGCTCTAATGTGGGTAAAATAACGGTCTCAGCCTATTCTCAAAATAAGTCTCCAGAGATGGTATTTAATCGGATGAATTATACGTACCATCAATGGGATCTGGATCTTGACAAAACCAAGACCCAGAATTTAGCCTTCCATTATAGTAATCCAAAAATTGGTTTTAACGGTAAAGTTGAATACTTTTTGATGGACAACTATCTTTATTTTAGAGAGATAGATAATCCACAAAATGATGCGCGCTTATCAAAAATAATCGAACCTGCACAACTGAGCTCTGCTAATCTTTTGAAAATATCTGTTGGACAAAAGTTTAAGTTTAGAAGATTTACACTGGACAATCTGATTGTCTATCAAAAAACGGATCAGCAGACGGTTCTTGCCACACCAGAAATATATACATGGCACAGTTTGTATTATAGTAATGTCCTTTATAAAGTTGTTGATTTTAACATCGGTGTTGATGCACGTTTTAATTCCCCATTTACAACACCATCTTATTCGATAAATGCCAGTCAGTTTTATAATGATAATGCTGGAATTAAATTTTCTACTTATCCGATATTTGACGCTTGGGCTACTGCAAACATTCAACGCGTCACATTATTCATTAGTTGTAATTTTGTAAATCAATATTTGGGACTGCCAAAAGGTTATTATACTGTTCGTCGTTATCCGATGAATGACGCTAATATTCGATTTGGAGTTTCTTGGAAATTCTATGATTAAAAATATTGAAAATTATGTGGGTGGCTTCTAGTGGATTGCGTTTTTAAGCGTAAAAAACTTTTGAAATAATTTTGAGAGTCGAAATTTTGCTGTACATTTGCATACGCAATTAGGGAAAGATATTAAGTATCGATAACTAAAAAGGAGAATTAGCTCAGCTGGTTCAGAGCATCTGCCTTACAAGCAGAGGGTCACTGGTTCGAACCCAGTATTCTCCACAAAAAAACAGAGGTGTTTTAAAATACTGAAAAGGAGAATTAGCTCAGCTGGTTCAGAGCATCTGCCTTACAAGCAGAGGGTCACTGGTTCGAACCCAGTATTCTCCACAAAAAACAGAGGTGTTTTAAAATACTGAAAAGGAGAATTAGCTCAGCTGGTTCAGAGCATCTGCCTTACAAGCAGAGGGTCACTGGTTCGAACCCAGTATTCTCCACTTTAAAGCATCGATTTTATCGATGCTTTTTTTGTTTAAGTCTATTTTTATCTATTTCCTATATACTTTATATTCCGTATCACATAGCTGTTTTTAATTGATCTTGGGAAAAAATAACTTCAACTCATCCAAAAGATTATGATTTTAAAGATGCGGGAAGACTGCGAATTATCCTTGAAACATTTATATATTTGATTGTATTTTATAAACTTATTATAAATGAATTTAAAATTTATTTCGGTAATAGCTTTTGTGTTCTTATCTAGCGTAACAACTTTTGCACAGTTGAAAAAGTATGATTGGAAAGAGGCACGTGAAGAAGGCTATACGTATCGTTACGTAACTAACGACCCTACAAATTCTCGTTTTTATACATTGAAAAACGGTTTAACAGTGATTTTGAGTCCTTCAAAAAAGGTTCCTCGTATTCAGGCATATATTGCTACTAAAGCTGGTAGTAAAACAGATCCGGCAGATCACACGGGTTTAGCGCATTATCTTGAACATATGCTTTTCAAGGGGACTGATAAATTTGGGTCTAAAGATTGGGCGAAGGAAAAACCATTACTTGATCAGATTGATGGGTTGTATGAACAATACAATTCAACAAAAGACGAATCTAAACGTAAAGAAATCTATAAACAAATCGATCAGGTATCTGGTGAGGCTGCTAAATATGCAATCGCCAATGAATACGATAAGCTGATGAGTGAAATGGGTGCCGAGGGAACCAATGCCTTCACTTCTTTTGAACAGACCGTTTATACTGAGGATATTCCAAACAATGTCATCGATAAATTTCTTGCTGTACAAGCCGAACGTTTTCGTAATCCCATATTAAGATTGTTTCATACAGAACTAGAGGCTGTTTACGAAGAGAAAAATAGGGGGCTCGATAATGATGGACGTAAATCTGTTGAGGCTATGTTTGAAGCGATGTTTCCTAATAACAATTATGGAAAACAAACAACTATCGGCACGGTAGAACATTTAAAAAATCCTTCATTAAAAGCAATACGTGAATATTTTCATACTTACTATGTTCCGAACAACATGGGGGTAATTATGTCCGGTGATTTCGATCCAAATGAGGTTGTGAAGAAAATTGATCAAGCATTCAGTTATATGCAACCAAAGGAAATTCCAGTTTATAAATTTGACCCTGAACAGGATATTAAGCAGCCTATAGTTAGAGAAGTTAAAGGCCCTGAGTCTGAATTCTTGTTTTTAGGATTTCGCTTTCCTGGAGCATCTACTAAAGATGCACAAATGTTGAATCTGCTTGGAAATATGTTGACGAATGGTTCCGCAGGCCTAATCGATCTGGATCTGGTGAAATCTCAAAAATTATTGGGTGCAGGTGCATTCCCTTATGTTCTGAAAGATTATTCAATGTTGATTATGCAAGCAAATCCTAGCCAAGGGCAATCCTTAGATGATGTCAAATCTTTGATTTTAGCAGAACTGGAGAAACTTCGCAAAGGAGATTTTTCTGATGATTTGATTACTTCAATTGTAAACAACGAAAAGAAATCGGAGATTTCAAGAAATGAAAGCTATAGTAATCGTGCTGAGGAATTGATGGATGCTTTTACTTCTGGTGTAGATTGGTCTACAGAATTGAGTTATTCGGATAACTTAACTAAAATTACCAAAAAAGATATCATGGATTTTGCATCTAAATATCTGAATGATAATAATTATGTGGTAGTCTATAAGCGTAAGGGTGTTGATGATAATGTTGTAAAAGTGGAGAAACCACCGATTACGCCTGTAGTTGTAAACCGTGATGACCAGTCTGCTTTTCTCAAATCTATTGCAAAAATGCCAGAAAGTAAAATTTCACCAGTTTGGTTAGATTATGCCAAAGATATCCAAAAGGGTTCCTTAAAAGGTGTTGATGTGATTGCTGTTCAAAATAAGGATAACGCTTTATTTAGTTTGACCTATCGCTATGATATTGGAAAATGGAATAATAAGTTATTGGCTATTGCGGCAGATTATCTAGAGTTTTTGGGAACTAAAGACAAATCAAGTGAAGATTTCAGTAAAGCATTTTATAAGTTGGCATCTGATTTTTCGGTGACTTCCGGAAATGAAGAAACGCGGATTAATATTTCAGGATTAAATGAAAATTTTGAGCAAACAGTTGCATTAATACAAGATTTACTGAAGAATAGTGTAGGTGATGAGGAAGCCCTAAAAGCTTATATCGGACGTTTGAAAAAATCAAGGACAAATGCAAAAGAGAATAAGGCTTTAATTATGGAAGGACTAAAATCGTATGCAAAATATGGTTCTAAAAATCCTTTTAATAATGTGCTTACGGATGAGGAGCTAAATTCAATTAAAGCATCCGATTTAGTTGGTATTTTACATGAGCTGGCGAATATGAAACATCAGATTTTGTATTACGGCCCTAAAACAACGAGTGAGCTTGTTGCCGTATTGAAGCCTTTAAATACAAATACCAATTTTACTAAGGTTCAGAAAGCGAATAATTTTGCAGAGTTGCCTACCCCTAAAAATCAAGTGTTATTTGCTAATTTTGACATGAAACAAGCGGAAGTGTTCTGGTTTAGAAATTCAGAATTGTATAATTCGAAATACAGTCCTACTGTAGCTTTATTTAATATGTATTTTGGTGGTGGCATGGGAAGTATCGTCTTTCAGACAATTAGAGAATCTAAAGCACTAGCTTATTCTACTTATGCCAATTTTGCTTCTCCTGCAAA
Source organism: Sphingobacterium sp. UBA6320 (assembly GCF_002440335.1). Lineage (NCBI taxonomy): Bacteria > Pseudomonadati > Bacteroidota > Sphingobacteriia > Sphingobacteriales > Sphingobacteriaceae > Sphingobacterium > Sphingobacterium sp. UBA6320. Next base: position 12,986 of record NZ_DJTA01000013.1, read on the forward strand.
GAAAGAAAATCATTATTCTGTTGGTGCTTACGTGGGTACACAAGCAGATAAATTTAATGAAGCCGTTGTGGGAATGAATGAATTGTTAAATGATTTACCTGATGCTCCGAAAGCCTTGGAAATTGCTAAAGTAAGTTTGGTTAAATCGTTGGCAAGTGATCGCATTACAAATGCAGATATTTTATCAAATTATTTAAATGCTCAACGATTAGGACTTGTCTCAGATATTCGTAAAGATATATATGAGCAAGCGCCTCAATTAACTTTTGCAGATTTAAAAACTTTTCACAATAAAGAAATGAGTCGTAGACCATACGTTTACTGTATTGTCGCAAAAGACGAAAATATGAAAATGGAAGATCTGCAAAAGCTCGGAGAAGTTAAGAAATTAACTTTAGAAGAGTTATTTGGATATTAATTATGAAGGAATTAGAAAGAGCAGGAAAAATCCTGCTCTTTCTATTTACAATACTTTTATTTTGATATTGCGGAAAGAAACTTCATCTGTATGGTTTTGCAACGCAATTTTTCCTTTTTGAAATGTACCAAAGTCAGGATAGTTTTTCATATTGGTATTGGCGACCATATCTATCCATGCTTGTGTATTGGTGCTGTCTTCGAATGTCAATTTGCCATTTAGCCAAAAACTAACTTTGCCTTTATCTTGGATGATTCGTGATGCATTCCATTCATTGAAAGGGTTAGGTTTCGAATTTGTTCCAATAACCTTTACAGAGTAAAGAGATCCTGCCCAATGTGTAGAATCTACTTGATGACGTGGTTCGGAATTGGCATTATCCAAAAGTTGCATTTCAAGACCTGTCACAAATGTCGCATCATATTTTGGATCTTCTTGCACATCGATAAACACACCGCTATTTCCTCCTTTAGCAACTTTCCATTCAAATTTTAAATCAAAATTTTCATAGGTTTCATTGGTAACTAAGTCTCCAAATATTCCCGTTTTTACTGTGGGATCACATAATATTGCCCCATCTTTTACAATCCATTTGGAAGGTTGGTTTCCCTGATTGTAAATGTGCCAATTATTGATGTCTTTTCCATTAAAGAGTAATTGCCATCCTTCTTTCTCTTCTGTTGAAGTTAAGATGTTATTTTCATGAATTTGCCTGCAAGAAGTTAATAATGCAAGTGATAATATGAGATATGATAACTTTAATTTCATATGCTTTGGTTTTTGAAACAAAATACGAAAATTTGGAATGTAATTCGAGTTAAATGAAATAGCCAATGTGAGTGGCATTGGCTATTTTAATTTCTTCTATTTTTTAAAAGTGGATAAGCTCTTCAATTTGCTCATCTATGGCTCTAATTGTTTCATCATGAATAAAAGTGTATTCCTCATTAATTTCATTTTGGATTTGTGGTAAAAATATTTTCAAAGGTAAGACATGCATCCGTAAGTAATTACAAATCCCTGTGAGGTGATCTATTCCTCTCAAATTGCCGTATCGCCCAGATGAAATGCCTACTAATGCCGCTTTTTTATGATAAAAACTAATTGGAAAACTACATGCATCTATAAAAATCTTAAGTACTCCAGGAATACTTCCATTATACTCTGGCGTGATAAAAATAAATTTATCTGCATCGGAGACAAGTTGTTGTATTTTTTGAAATTCGTCGCTTCTCTGACCATACAAATCAGAAACAATAACATCTGCAGGCAGATCTGTTAAAGGTAATATTTGACAGTTTTCGCCACTTTTTTTTAACTGCTTCTGATAGTATTGTGCAATTTTTAGTGTCTTACTTTTGGGACGATTCGTTCCCGAAATTATTAAAATCATTGTCTAGTTGTAACTTATAAAAACCCGCCGAACAAAGTGGATGTATATCCTGATTTTTTGTATCTTAGCATCTTGAGGATCTATTCCTTTAGATACTTTCAAAAGTAATAAATAAGCACCATTTAAGTGTTTTTTACAAGGAAGAATTTATGAATGAACAGAATAATCCTTTTTTGTGACTTTAGATTCACAAAATAATATTTTATAAAGAAAGAATTTCATTCGAAATGGGTAAAATTATATCAATTGCAAATCAAAAGGGTGGTGTTGGTAAAACGACAACATCAATCAATTTGGCGGCTAGTTTAGCTGTTTTAGAATATAAAACCTTATTGGTTGACGCTGATCCGCAAGCAAACTCTACTTCTGGAATTGGATTTGATCCAAGAACGATTAAGGAAAGTATATATGAATGTTTGGTAAATGATTTGGATCCTCGCGATGCAATTCAAGCTACAGAGACCCCTAACCTAGATTTATTACCCGCTCATATTGATTTGGTTGGTGCTGAAATTGAAATGATCAATATGCACGAACGTGAATATAAGATGAAAAAAATCTTAGATCAGGTTAAAGATGACTATGATTTTATCATTATTGATTGTTCTCCTTCTCTCGGTTTGATTACCATTAACGCATTATCCGCATCTAATTCGGTTGTGATACCAGTACAGTGTGAGTATTTTGCACTTGAGGGATTAGGCAAATTATTGAATACGATTAAAATCGTTCAGACACGTTTAAATACCAGTTTGGAAATTGAAGGTATTTTGCTGACGATGTACGATGTACGTCTTCGTTTATCCAACCAAGTGGTAGAAGAGGTCAAAACACACTTTACGGATTTAGTATTTGATACAATCATTCAGCGTAATACGCGATTGAGTGAAGCCCCAAGTTTTGGTATTTCTGTTATAATGCACGATGCATCGTGCAAAGGAGCTATCAACTATTTAAATTTGGCTAGAGAAATTTTACATAAGAACGGACATCTAAAAGAATTAGATTCAACAGTTACACTATAATATGGCAGCACAACAGCGAAAAACAGGTCTAGGAAGAGGATTAGGTGCCTTATTAAATGATAGTACCGATCTGCCTGAACGGAATTCAGATGCGGAAATATCTCGAATAGAGGCTCCAAAAAAATCAAAAGAATCTGGGAATATTAGTACGGTAAATGTGGATGCTATTGAAATGAACCCATTTCAGCCCCGTACTGATTTTGACCCCCAAGCATTGCAAGAACTTTCTGAATCGATCCTACTGCAAGGTTTGATTCAACCCATTACTGTTCGGAAAATCGGTGAAAATAGTTATCAGTTAATTTCGGGAGAGCGTCGTTACAGGGCTTCAAAATTGGCAGGTATCACTGAAATTCCTGCTTATATCCGGACAGCTAATGACCAACAAATGTTGGAAATGGCTTTGATCGAAAATATTCAACGTGAAAATCTGAACGCTATCGAGGTGGCTTTGAGTTTTCAACGTATGATCGAAGAGTGTAATTTGAAACAAGAGGAATTGGGGGAACGGGTAAGTAAAAACCGCTCTACTGTAACTAACTATCTGCGCCTATTAAAATTACCGCCAGTCATTCAAGCGGCTATCCGCGACGGAGAATTGACAATGGGACACGCTCGTGCACTTATTAATGTTGCAGAGGTTGATAAACAATTGTATATTTTCAAATTAATTGTTGATTTAGGGCTGTCTGTACGTAAGGCAGAAGAACTTGTTCGCGAGATTCAAAACGGAAATAAAAAGAAAACACAAAAGGATAAAAATGCACCTAAATCTTTTCAATTTCAAAAAATTGAAGATGATTTGGCATCTAAGTTTTCATCTCGGGTCAAGTTAAATCTGAAGAGTGCAAAAGGAAAGGGAGCAATTGAAATTCCTTTTGAATCCGAAGATGATCTGAGTCGTATTTTGGAATTATTAGACTGGTAAGATGTATAGAGCGATCAGTTTATTGTTTTCAATTTTTATATTTTTTGTGGCACAAGCACAGAAAGTTGATTCTAAAGGAAAAGTGGCTTTAAAAACTATTGCTGTATCAGATTCAACTAAAAAGGTTTCAGCCGTACAGGATACAATAAAAAAAGAAAGCCGTAGAGAAAGAAAGCGGAGAGAAAAAGCCGAAGAAGAAGCAAAAACTCCAAAAATTTTTAAGGATTCTACACGTCTTGCTATTGAAGCAAAAACTGCGACAGCTTGGAAACGATCTTTGATCCTTCCTGGATGGGGACAGTATACAAACAAAGGTCTGTGGTGGATTAAAATACCAATCATCTACGGAGGATTTGTATCTACAGCGCTTGTATTCGATTTTAATAATCGTTACTATAAAGAACTTATTGCAGAACTCGATTACCGTTATAAAAATAATAATGCGGTAAATAATCCCGCATATGCAGGAGCTCAAACCCAAGGTCTTATCAGTGCAAAGGATTATGCTCGCCGTAATCGTGACCTCATGGTGCTTTTGACCGTGGGTTTATACGGATTAAATGTTGCTGAAGCTTATGTAGATTCCATGATTAAAAATCGTTGGAGCATTAACTCTGAAAAGTTAACATTTACAATTAGGCCTACAGTTTTACAGGGACCATCGACAAATTTTGCTTATAATGCTGTTCCAAATATTGGATTGAAATTATCCATGAAAATAAAATAAAAATATATAACTTAAATTTGTATTCAAGCATGACTGCAACATACTAATTTGGTCTTCTTTATTAAATATGATCTGAAAAAGATATGAAAATTGTATTATTCGGCTACGGCAAAATGGGCCAAATTATTGAGAAATTTGCTCAGAAGAGAGGGCATGAGATTCATTTGATTGTCAATAGTGAAAATCGTAACCTAATTACGTTGGCTAATTTAGTAGGCGCGGACGTTGCGATTGACTTTGGTGTACCTCAGGCTGCATTATCGAATATGGAGTTGTGTTTAGAAGCTAATCTTCCTATCGTGATGGGAACAACTGGCTGGTATGAACATCTTGATGCGATTAAAGAGAGATGTCTATCTGTTGATGGGTCGATTTTATATGGATCTAATTTTTCGATTGGTGTAAATATTTTTTTTCACATCAATAAAATGTTAGCCAAAGCAATTCAGCCTTATAAAGCATACGATGTGCAAGTAGAAGAAATTCATCATATCCATAAATTAGATGCTCCAAGCGGAACTGCTATTACAATAGCTGAAGGAATTTTGAATAATAGTGATGTTAAAACAGCTTGGGTCAATTCTTTAGTAGGCGATGGCGAAGAGGAGATCATCCCTAAAGCAAACGAATTATTGATAGAAAGTCACCGGATTGAAGAGGTACCAGGAACACATACGGTTGTGTATAGTTCGGAAGTTGATCAGATCGAATTTAAACATACGGCACATAATCGCGATGGTTTTGCTTTAGGTTCTGTGATTGCCGCTGAATGGTTATTTGGAAAACAAGGATTCTATCAAGTAACAGAAATGTTTGATTTTAATAGGTAATGCAATTCACTTTTTAACGTTAAAATTACGTGGTTCTGTAACGAACCTAATAGGTATGATACTAATTGAAATATTAGGTTATTAAAAAATAAAACTTAGAGAAACTTATGTGGTATATTATTTTTGCCGTCTTAACAGTTGTAGCCCATTATGGGCTTTGGAAATTATTTGTTAAAGCAGGCAGACAGGGGTGGGAAGCACTAGTTCCATTTTATCGGGAGTATGTAATGGCTCAATTGACTGGTCGTGCAAAATGGATAGTAATCTTATTACTAGTACCGATTGTAAATATCTTTATATTTTATGGTCTATACCTAGATTTGATAAAGGCATTTGGGAAAAGACGATTTTGGGAAAATGCTGCGGCTGTTTTAGTTCCATTTATCGTATTGCCCATATGGGCTAATGATCCTTTAGTCAAGTACTTAGGAAATCCTAATTCTGAAGAGTTTAAAAAGAAATATTTTTATAAAAAATCAATGGCTCGAGAATGGGCTGATGCAATTGTTTTTGCAACTGTAGCCGCTTCTTTGATTCGTGGTTTCTTGATTGAAGCTTATATGATTCCAACAGGTTCTATGGAACGTACGTTGCTAGTTGGTGACTTTTTGTTTGTCAGTAAGCTAAACTATGGGCCACGTGTCCCGATGACACCATTGGCATTTCCTTTTGCGCACCATACGATGCCATTGACAGGTGGAAAAGCTTATTCTGAATTAATCGAACTACCTTATAAACGTTTGCCTGGATTTCAGGACATCAAAAGAAATGATGTTGTTGTATTTAATTATCCTATGGAAGCAGATGCTCCTTATAACAGACCTGTTGATAAACGTGAGAATTATATCAAGCGTTGTGTAGGTATGCCAGGTGATGAAGTTTCCATGTCAAATGCGGTATTATATGTGAATGGTAAACCTGGCTTTAATCCTCCTGAGGGACAATTGGACTATATCGTGGTAACAGATCAAACGGGATTAGATATGCGCGTCATGAGAGATAAACGATTAGAAACAGTAGACACCGGTCAACCTAATATTTATCAGGTTTTTATGACAGCAGATGAAGCTGCAATGGTTAAAGGCTGGATGAATGTCAAAGAAGTGGTACCAAATATTCGTAAAGCTGGTGAGAATGAAGATGGAACATTTCCACATGTATCTGCTCTGAACTGGAACTTTGATAACTTTGGCCCAATTAAAATTCCTAGCAAAGGCTGGACAGTACAATTAGATAGTGCAACCATGCCACTTTATGAGCGTGCAATTACTGTATATGAAGGAAATAAGTTAGAGAATAAGACCGATGGGATTTATATCAATGGGGTTAAAGCTAATTCATACACCTTTAAAATGAATTATTATTGGATGATGGGTGACAATAGACACAATTCATTAGATTCACGTGGATGGGGTTTTGTTCCAGAGGATCATATAGTCGGTAAAGCATTATTTACTTGGTTGAGTCTTGATGAATTAGGTTCTGGATTATCTAAAATAAGATGGAATAGGATATTCAAAGGAATAGAATAACATAGCATCATAAAAAAGAAAGGGCTTTACA
>NZ_DJTA01000013.1:20023-144975 GCF_002440335.1 Sphingobacterium sp. UBA6320
TGTAAAGCCCTTTCTTTTTTATTTCAATGCATTTAGGTATCTTTTTATAGTTTCCTCCAATCCAAGGTAAAGTGCGTCTGCGACAAGTGCATGCCCAATGCTAACTTCTAGTAATCCTGGAATATGCTGATTAAAATAGGTTAAATTGTTTAAATCAAGATCGTGTCCGGCGTTAATTCCTAATCCTACTTCTCTAGCTTTTAAAGCTGCATGAAAATAAGGTCTAATGGCTTCATCTCTTTCTTCTAAAAATGCTTGTGCGTACGATTCGGTATATAGTTCAATTCGATCTGTACCTGTTTCAGCAGCAGCCTCTACCATATCTTCATCTGGGTCAACAAATATGGATACTCGAATGCCCTGATCTTTAAAAAGTTTACACATATCACTTAAATAAGCCTTATGTTTAATCGTATCCCACCCATGATTTGAAGTAATCTGACCCTCTACATCTGGTACTAATGTCACTTGTGCGGGTTTGTTGGCTAGGACGAGGTCAATAAATTTCTGTTCTTGACAATTGCCTTCGATGTTTAATTCTGTTTGAATATTGGCTTTCAAATCAAAAACATCTGTATAACGAATATGACGTTCGTCCGGTCTTGGATGAACAGTGATTCCATTTGCACCAAAGCGTTCGCAGGCTAAAGCTGCAGCTAATACATTTGGGTTGTTTCCTCCCCGTGAATTACGGAGAGTAGCTATTTTATTGATGTTTACAGATAGTGCGGTCATGTTTATTCCAATCTTTTAAGTAAAAATACAAAACTATTTGAATGCATGCTTATATTAACACTAATTTGCTTGATAAAGAGCATATTCTTTATTTGATTTTTTTTAACTTGCATTAATATGGAAGGATTTGATTATAGTCTGTTTAGAGGTTTCCGTTTATTGGATGTCATCGATATTATTTTAGTAGCGATTATTATTTACTATGTGTACAGTTTAATCCGTGGCACCATCGCTGTTAACATTTTAATTGGTGTTGCTTTATTTTACGGTATCTATATTATTGTTAAGCAAATGCACATGCGTTTGTTGACCGAGATATTTGGTGGATTTATTTCTGTGGGATCAATCGCTTTGATTGTGGTCTTTCAACAAGAAATCCGGCGATTCTTATTGCATATCGGAAAGAATATCTCGATGAAACGAAAGAAAATTTTATGGTCATTTTTGGTAAGTAAACGCACTGTTGCGAAAGATAATTCTGAACATCTTAAACCTATTATTGAATCTTGTCGTAGTATGTCGAAGTCTCGTACAGGTGCTTTATTAGTCTTTTCAAAATACTTTGATGAGGAATATTACCAAAGCAGTGGTGAATATATTGATGCACATATCTCTAAGCGTTTAATAGAAAGTATTTTTAATAAAAATAGCCCTTTACATGATGGAGCTGTTGTTGTTGTAGATTTTAAAATTATGTCAGCTTCTTGTATTTTACCTTTATCAGATAGCGAAGATCTACCTTTGCAGTTTGGCTTGCGCCATCGCGCTGCTATTGGAGTAACAGAGGTTTCGGATGCTGTTGCTGTTATTGTATCGGAGGAAACAGGTGAAATATCATTTGCTAAAGATGGTAATGTCAATATGAATATTACGCATGAGGAATTGGCCGAATTACTTAAAGAAGAATTATAAATGCCCTTTTTCCAAAAAAAAGGGCATTTATAACTTAATCCTATTTACTGGCTTCTTGAATAACCTGTGTATTTAATTTAACGTATTCTGTGTTGTTTTCTTTTTGAGCAATTTCTAGTCCTTTTTTTGCAGTAGCAATAGCACCTTTTTTATCACCAGCTTTTAACTGGATCTTTGCCTTCCAATAACGAATGTAAGGAGCTTCAGGATTTCCCTTTTCAGCTTCATTAGCCCAAACCAATGCTTTATTGAGATCAAGATTGTTAGTTAGATAAAATTGTGCGGCTTGTAGATAAGGTTTTTTATCCCCTTTCATCGCTTCATCAATGTTTGCTAAGATTTCTTTAGTTTGATCTACTTTTATCGTAAACTTGGTATATGTATTTTCCCAAGCTAATGATAATGTCGCGGCATTAGTCGTTACATTCTCAAACTGCATGGTAAATGTTTCTACTTTGTTGGAAAGTTTTGTAGACTTAACATTAAAACGGAGAAAATCGTCTTTTTTATCGTATGTATAAGCTCCCCATTGATTACTATTTTTAGTGAGGATGATCGTCCATTCTCCTTGAGTAGGAATGGTTAAGATACCATATGTACCAGCAGGAACTTTATTTCCTTCTATTGTAACTTCTTCTTCGAATTTAATAACAGGAATGTTGTTTGCTCCAGTCCTCCAAACTTCATTATAAGGAACTAAACCACCAAATATAACACGTCCATTAATATTTGGTCTTTGATAAGAAAGTGATAGATTTTTAATTCCTAATCCTTGTGTGATGGAAGTGGTGCTACTAGCTTGTGGTAGTTTTACTTGAGCAAAAGAAGTCGAAGATAGACTAAATGTAAGTAACGTTGCTGCACACAGTGTTAAAATAGATTTTTTCATTCTGAAAATGTTTAATTTTCACTAAAATACTGGTAAATAATCAGAATAAAGAATTTTTGATTTTAAAAAACAAAGACCGATAAATCATTTCAACGGTCTTTGTTTCATCGTTCTATAAGCTGTTTAATACTGCTTTAGCTTCTTTAAGTTGCTTCGGAATTGCATTTTGAATAATATTTTTATTTGTAAATCCTGCAATTGCTTTATTTAACTTTTCTAATTGAGCAGGGGGCAATTGATCTCTTAAAATTCTTATTTTTTCAACGTCTTGAATACCTTCAATTAACTTTTCAAAACGAATAGATGTCATGTTGTTCGGATATACAAAATAAGTGTCGCCACCTAACCAGGTTCCATAACGAGTGTCTTGACTCGGATTTGTATTCCAACAATCAAATGCCCATCTTAGGTAGCCATCAAAGCCTCTTTGCAAACTGTGCCAAGCTAACCAAGTTGCTTCTTGATAACCAGAATTGGTAAATGTATTTGGGAAAATTTCAGAACAGCACGTATAGAAAGTTGTTTTGAATCCTTTTTCTTTGCGGGCTTTTAAGATTTGAGGAGACATATCTTCTCCTAAGGTAATACTATAATCTGCAAAATTATCTGAAATTTCAGGATGATATGCACCTGCAAGGGATGATTTGAACTGTGGATCAGCTTCTTTAATGATTGCTATTGCGCGTTTCATATCTTCAAGTGGTCTTTCATCCATTGCGATTGTAGTCCATTCAAAATATCCTTTTTGTTTTAGGTGCCTTGCAAAATCTTTTAATAAGGGTAACCAGTGTTCTCTATATTTTGGATCATCTGTTTTAACTTTGAGAATTTGGTATTTACCCGATGTTTCATCAAAATATTGAAAATTCATATTCCATGGAATCATACTATAACAATTGATATATTCTGAAATACCAATTTCACGCATGAAACTTACCCATTTATCAAAAATGCTATAATCGTATGACCAAGAGCCATCCCTCTTTTTTGTCCATTTGATCATAGCTTGGTATTTATCATAAGTTTGTCCATTCCAAGGGTCGTTGATGATACTTGCAGTGATGTTTTTTTGGCCAGCGTCCCGTAACCTTTCATAATATGGTTTCATAGCACTGAAGTGTGCTGAAGACCATAGCTCGACTTCATGTTGTCTCGCAATAGAGTAAGGGTTTTGCCAAAGATCTAAGTGATAAGCCCAATTTTTTGCTTCTGGCAGTACATGTGTCAATACTTCTACTGTGTAAGGAATAGTTGTATAATAATTTGTACCTTTTAGTGTAAGTGACCCTTTATAGATTCCCGCCTGCGCGTCACGGGGAACTTGTATACTTAACCAGAGGGGTCTGGTTGTATTTTTATCATATTCAAAAGTTGATTGATTAGTAATACGGTCTGCAACTAATGCCGAATCTAATACTTTACTGATACCACAACCATTTGTTAGATCTCCAGGGAGGTCTGTCATTACATAAGAAATATACCCAATGGCAATATCTTTTGTTCCGATTTCTTTTGCTTCACTATTTCTTAAAGATGAAGAACTCACTTCAATTTTATCATGATTTTGGTTGCTCCAAAATACCAATTGTGTATGTATTTTCTCGCCCTTCCAAGCTTTTGTATTCCATGATTTATTCCATGTTTCTGCTGTTGGCGGGTTTGTTTTAGAATAGCTGTAATCAGCTGTGCTAAAAGCGAAATTACTTTTCTCTTTTAAATTGTTCCACTTTTCAGTTGTTTGAGGAGCTTTAGGGTCTTTTAACTCATTTATTCTTTGGGAATAGCCCAGTTGGGCATAAATGAATAGACCAAATAGTAAACAATAAAACGATTTTTTCATATTTAGGGTATAAGAAAATAGCGATTATTTTCAAGAAATAATCGCTATTTGATTGTAATTAGTATTTTTTATTTCTGCCCGACTCTGTGACCTTTAGTTGCAAAGTATAAGATGTACAGATAAGCAGGAACCATGGCATAAAGAAATGCATGTTGAAAATCAACATGTAAATTGTCTTTTAAATAACCATATATTAAAGGCCAAATAGCTCCACCTGCAATACCCATAATCATAATCGCAGAACCTGTTTTAGTGAAACGACCTAGACCTTTAATACCAAGTGGAAAAATTGCTGGCCACATCAATGAATTGGCAATACCTAATAAGGCTACAAATATAAAGGATGTAATTCCTGTAGTAAATACGGAAATAACGGTAAATAAAATACCCACCATGGTACAGATACGTAGTGCTAATTGTTGGGAAACAAATTTTGGTATAGCAATAATACCAACAATATAACCTAACAGCATGCAGCCCAACGTAAATGTCGTCGCATAGGTAACTAATGCTCCATGAATATTCAATTCTCTCGCATAAACGCCAATAATATCACCCGCCATTACTTCTACTGCAACACAGAAAAATATAGCTAATGAACCTAGGAATAAATGTGGGAATTGGAATACGCTTGTTTTCTTCTCTTTGATAACAACAGCACCGTGTTCATCTGTATGTTCTTCTTCTGCGTTAACATCTACTTCTGGTAAATGTGTTATTTTAATAACGATAGCAAATAGAACAAATATGACTGCTAGTGTGATATAAGGGGTATGGACACGTTGTAGTAAAGAATCTAAGATGGCATTTTTTGCGTCCATATCAACCGCAGCTTCTAGTTTTGCTGTGACTGCAGAGGAATCTTTTAAGAATAGAGTTCCGAAAATTAAGGGAACAATGATACCTGCTGATTTGTTGAAGAAACCAGCAATTGATATTCTTTGCGCTGCACTATCAATTGGGCCAATGATACTTAAATAGGGGTTTACAGCAGTTTGAAGTAATGCCATTGCTGAACCTTGAACAAAAATACCTGTTAAGAATAGAATATAGCTTCTGCTATCAGCTGCTGGTATAAAAATTAGAGAGCCTACGCCAAGAAGAACTAAACTAAGAACAAGACCATTTTTGAAGCCAATTTTTTTCAAAATCCAAGAACTTGGGATTGCTAAAAAGAAGTAAGCGATGTAAGAAGCAAATGTTACAAAAAAGGCTTGTAAATCTGTTTCTAAATTACAGGCAATCTTTAAGAATGGGATAAGAGTTCCATTTGCCCAAGTGACAAATCCTAAAATGAAGAATAAGGCGCAACACATTGCCATGGGGCGAAATGCTGTTTTTCCTGAATTTGGTTGAGAATTCATTTTTTTAGTATCAATTAATTGTTTTTTTAGATTAAAAATTAGAAAATGTTGATTTTTTTTTGTCTCTATTCAAAATGTGCTTACACAATCGATTGATATTGGTTTATAATAAAAAATCAATTCTTTTCATTACAAGACTAATTAAATAAATTCAATATTGGAAATAAAAAAGGGGGATTTTGAGATTATTTAGTAATATTTTTAATAGAAAAAGGGAGTTTCATGCCTAGTACGAACCTCCCTTTTTTAAAACCATATTAGCAAACCAAATTCAGTTGGTTTTCTTTATACGAAGACAACTGAAGAAGCCATTTGTTTTTAAAATAAAATTATTTTGGTATAATGGCAACCGTTAATCTGGATATACAATTGAGATTTCCAGATTCATCTGAGATGCGAACATCCCAGATATGTGTTTGCTTTCCAATATGTACAGCAGTACAAACAGCTGTCACGAATCCTGTTGCTACAGGACGTAAATGATTGGCATTAATTTCGAGTCCAACTCCCTTTTGTACATTGGGGTCAAGAATTAGATTAGAAGCGATACTACCGATAGATTCTGCCAATACTACAGAAGCTCCTCCATGTAAAATTCCAAATGGTTGTCTTGTCTTATTATTGACAGGCATTGTTGCTGTAATTGAATTATCGTCAATCGCTACAGCCTTAATTTCAAGCAAGCCTGTCATATATTGATCAAGGATGCTATTTATTTGTTCAGTGCTGTAATTCTGAAACCAGATCATGGACATTGTTGGAATTAAAATAACGTTCTTGAATGATGATACGATGGTGATTCAAATGTCCTGCAATAACATATAATAAAGCTTTGACACTTGTTAGTCTTTCTGATGCCATTCCTTTTCTTTCCAATTCCGGTTCACTGAAATTTTCAAAAAGAAACATATTTGCTTTTCTGAGATGTACAAATTCTTTACTCAAGGAGGCTAATGTACGTTCGCCATATCTGGAGTTTTGGATAAAATACTCTTGATCATATCCTAAAAGTTCTTTCATATCATTTCGAGAAAACCTCAGAGCACGATAAGCCATGATCCGTTCGTTATCCAAAATATGTCCAATAACTTCTTTGATTGACCATTTATCTTCAGCATAACGATAATCGCCTTTTTCTTCGGGTATGGTATCGAGGAACGCTGGAAAAGATAAAATTTGCTCTTCCAGTACTTCCATGACATCGCCGACTACGGTCTCAATGTACGTGGAATACACCGCTGGGTATTCATCAGATTTCAGTGGGTTCATATGTTAGATTACTTTTTAATATTATTCTAAATGTTGTTCCTTTACCAATTTCAGAATCTTTTACAAAAATATGTCCTTGGTGATAATGTACCATTCTTTTGGTTAGACTCAGCCCCAATCCCCACCCACGTTTACGAGTAGTGAAACCTGGTTGAAATACCGTTTCAAAATTTGATCTTGGAATTCCTTTGCCGGTATCACTAATGTCAATAAAAATTTCCTCTTTCGCAATATTTTCGGATATTTTAACAGTTATTTTACCTTCTGATGCAATTGCATTAACTGCATTTTTTAATAAATTTTCAATAATCCAATCAAAAAGAGGAATATTGAGCTTTGCTTCGACATGTTTATCTCCTACAAGCTCGAAGATAATTTTGTCACTTGTTCTAACTTTAAAATACCGAATGTAGGATGCAATCACTTCATATACATTCGCATTGTGAAGAACAGGTGTTGACCCAATTTTAGAAAACCGATCTGCAACGATTTCGAGTCGCTTGATGTCATTTTCCATTTCGTTTAGGGTTTCATCGTTTTCCGCATCAAATTTTAATTTGATCAATTCTACCCAACCCATTAAGGAAGATATTGGAGTCCCTAATTGATGAGCGGCTTCTTTGGTTAATCCCACCCAAACGAGATTTTGTTCTGATTTTCGAATAGAATTGAATACAGTATAACCAATTATCAGAAAAATGGCTATTAACGATAGTTGAATATAAGGAAATACTCTGAGCTGTTGAAGAAACCACGAATCTTTGTAATACACCATCCATTTCGCTCCATTATCTAATTTTAAAATAATGGGAGCATGGCTTTTTTTCATAAAGTTCAATTGCTTCTCAAAATAGTGAGGATCATATTCCAAATGATGATTTGTACTGTCTTTGCTAGTGGTTTTAATGTTAGTTTTAGTGGAATCTAAATCTCTCCAGAAAACAATATTTTCTTTTTCATCTGTGATGATTGCTGGCACAGCCAGGCTATCTCTTACAGAATAGACAAACGTAATAAATTCATCGTCCACATCAGGCATTGTCATAATGCTTTTTGTACTCATAGCCCACACCTCTGCTTTTGTACGCTCTACTTTAGATAGATTTTTGACCAGATAATTGGTATACAAAAGAGAGGCTGCCGCAATAATTGCGGCGAATATAAGTAAGAAAAATTTCCAACGTTGTTGATTGTATTGATACGGATTCATATAAGCCAATGAGGAATCTTGTTTTTGCAAATTAAGGAATTAATTGAAATTAATCTTTGTCGACAACATATATCTAATGATAAACTGTTAGTTTTATTATTTTATTGTGGTTATCAATGTTATAGTTTCATTGAAATGAAAATTTTGTGGTAATTTTGTGTCATGAGTTCTGAAAGAAAAGTAAGGGTGCGCTTTGCACCAAGTCCTACAGGTGGGTTACACCTTGGAGGAGTTCGTACAGCTTTATTTAATTATTTGTACGCACGCAAACATCAAGGTGATTTTATTTTGCGTGTTGAAGATACAGACCAGACACGTTTTGTTGCTGGAGCAGAAGAATATATTAATGAGTGCTTAGCTTGGTGTGGTTTGACACCAGATGAGAGTCCATTAAAAGGAGGACCTTTTGGACCGTATCGTCAAAGTGAACGTAAACCTTCTTATCGTCAATTTGCTGAGCAATTAATCGAGAAAGGATATGCCTATTATGCCTTTGATACAGCAGCGGAGCTCGAGGAACAACGGAAAGATCAACCAAATTTTCGCTATAGCCAAGAGAATAGATTAAATTTAAGAAACTCATTAAGCCTATCGAACGAGGAAACTCAGGAGTTGCTATCAGCAGGTATTCCACATACTATTCGTATTAAAGTTCCTACGGATGAAACAGTTTCTTTTACAGATATGATTCGTGGTCAAGTGAGTTTTGATACAAATCTGATTGATGATAAGGTACTATTAAAAGCTGATGGTATGCCTACCTATCACTTAGCAGTTGTTGTTGATGATAAAGCAATGGAGATTTCCCATGTTTTTCGTGGCGAAGAATGGTTGCCTTCCGCTCCAATACATATTCTGCTTTGGGAATATTTAGGATGGAATGAATACATGCCCAAATGGGCACATTTACCCCTAATTTTAAAACCTGATGGAAATGGTAAATTGAGTAAACGCGATGGAGATCGATTAGGGTTCCCAGTGTATGCCATGAATTGGAAAGATGCTCAATCTGATACAGTGACAAAAGGATTTCGCGAAATGGGATTTTTACCAGAAGCTTTTGTCAATATGTTGGGAGTACTTGGATGGAACGATGGAACTGAGCAGGAACTTTTCTCATTAGAGGAATTGATTGAAAAGTTCTCGGTTGAGCGTATAAGCAAAGCTGGGGCTAAATTTGACTTTGAAAAAGCTAAATGGTTCAATCATGAATGGATTAAGAAAACATCAAATGAAGCTTTACTACCGCAGATTAAAGATGTATTGGCAACACATCAAGTTGAAAATGTTTCGGATCACTATATTTCCGAAGTTTTGAGCATCGTAAAAGAACGCTTAACCTTTATTTCTGATTTTTGGGAGCAAGCATCATTTTTCTTTGTACAGCCTGATAATTATGATTTAACAGCTGTCAAGCCGAAGTGGTCTGTGGAGAAAACGACTTTCTTTCAAGAAGTTAATGTCGAATTTTCTAAATTTGACTCTTGGGATGCTTCAGTTTTGGAGACATTCTTTAAAGGGGCAATTCAAGCTTCAGGGATGAAAATGGGGGAATTGATGATGCCTTTCCGGATTATGTTGGTAGGAGGTAAATTTGGACCAGATGTATTTCAAATTGTTTCATTGTTAGGAAAAGAAGAGGTTATTGCTCGTGTTGATAAAGCGCTAATAGCTTTTTCTGCAGAGTAATAGATCTTATATAAATTAAAAGCAGGGAGCCCTATGCATTGCATAGGGCTCCCTGCTTTAGATATTAGCCGAGAAGCTCTTGTATGTCTTCTGCGGATAGTGATTTGATAAAACTTTCTTCAGTCGTGATTAGACTTTGAGCAATAGAACGCTTTCTATTTTGCATCGCAAGTATTTTTTCTTCAACAGTATCTTTAGATATGAATTTATAGATAAAAACATTCTTGGTTTGTCCAATACGATGGGATCTATCTACAGCTTGTTGTTCAACAGCTGGGTTCCACCAAGGATCAAGAATAAATACATAATCGGCTTCAATAAGATTGAGACCAACACCACCTGCTTTGATTGATATTAAAAAGAGTTTGGTATCTTTATCTTCTCTAAATTGACTTACAGCTTCATCTCTATTTTTAGTACTTCCATCTAAATATGCGTAATTGATATTCTTTTTATCAAAATAGCTTTTGAAAATATTCAATTGTTTTACAAACTGAGAAAATATTAACACTTTATTGCCATTTTGCAACACTTTTTCCAGTGTTTCAATGACCGTGTCAAATTTTCCTGAATTGCCGGTATAATCTTGATCGACCATCTTAGGATGGTTGGCCAGTTGTCGTAATTTGATTAAACCTTGTAATAGCGCAATTTGATTAGATTTTGCTTTTCCTGTAAGTTGATTATCTAAAATTGCATTGCGATACTCGGATTTTATTTTTTCATAAAGTTCATGCTGTTTTTCAGACATTTCACAGTAGAGTACTTGCTCCGTTTTCGGCGGTAATTCTGTTGCAACCTGATCTTTAGTTCGACGTAAGATAAATGGTTTGACGATCGTTTGGAGTCTTTTTGCCTTCTCTTCATCTTTCTTTTTTTCGATAGGCTGAACAAATTCTTTTTGAAAATAATTGTAACTACCCAAAAGACCTGGATTTGTAAAATGCATCTGTGTCCATAGATCAGAAACGGAGTTTTCTACAGGAGTTCCGCTTAACGCGAGTTTATGTTGACTTTTTAAGCTTTTAATTGCCTTAAAAGATTTTGATGTTGGGTTTTTTATATTTTGACTTTCATCTAGAATGATGTAGTTAAAATAAAATTGACTTAAGAATTCCTCATCAATACGGGTAATGCCATAGGTGGTAATGACCAAATCATAAGAGGTGAGTAATTCTGGGTTTTTTATTCTATTATTACCAGTATGTAGATATATCTGTAAATCTGGAGCAAATTTGTTTGCCTCATTTTGCCAGTTATAAATAAGTGAGGTCGGTAAAATTAATAGTGAAGTTTTAACAGCATGTTCTGTTGTCAGGATTTCTTTTTGACGCTGTAATAGGGCTAATGTCTGAACAGTTTTCCCTAGACCCATATCATCTGCAAGACATCCCCCAAATTTATATTGTTGCAGAAAATTAAACCAATTGTATCCCGCTTGTTGATAAGGACGCAATTGCCCTAAGAAATTTTTGGGTAGAGGTGCATTCGCAATTTCTTCAAATTCAGCTAACTTTTTTAATTTGCGACTGAAGGTAAGTTCGGTATGCTCATTAATTTCCAATAAAAGACCAAGATGAATTTTATTTAATTTTAATTCATTTTTATCTTTAGAAAATTGAAACAAGTGATTGTATTGTGCAAACCACTCTTCGGGGATCATCGCTATTTCTCCGTTTGGTAAAGTAAATTCTTTAATATTATGAAGAATATGATGTCTCAATTGAATAAAAGGAATTTCAAAAGGACCAAATTTTGCAATTGCTTTAATATCAAACCAGTCGTTGTCTTCATTGATTGAAATATCAATAGAGGTCTGACCAATGAAAAACCTCTTTTCAGCTAGATCTTGTATAATTTCAAACCCTTTCTCTTTCAAAACCGTATCATTTTGACTTATCCAGTCAAAAATAGACGATCGCTTTCCCAGTATTTCTTTTGGTATTAAATCATTCGAATATTGGTGGGTTCTCTCTAGCCCAAGATCAGTTATAATCTGCGCTTGTTTTTCTTCCCAGACAACAGATCGCTTGATACGGTGAAAGGTATAAAGATCTTGTTCTTCATTGTACTCCATTCGTACATTGACTTTATTATCTTTACCTGAAGAAAATATATACGGACCATATTGAAATTGTAACTGTACATGATAATCACCTTCTTCATGATAATTTAACTTCAATATTGGATTGGCATTATGTTGATGGTTTTTTATTTCAAAACCCTCCGCGTAGACGTGATACTTTTCTATCAAGCTACAGACAAATGTTTCAAAATATTTTTTCTCTGTACTGCGTGATACGGATATGAATCTTTTGTTTAAAAATGGACTCAGTTTCTTTCCCTCTAATTGTTGATCGAAGTGGAATAGTGTATTGTTCAGTAGCATCCAAGCTTGTTCATTGACGATTACTTGGGCATTCTTGAACATGAACTCCATGCGATGGTCTTCATACTTAATGGTTGGAAAGTATCGTGTTTCTTCTTCAGTTCTTCTAAAATGAAAAAGAACTGAAGCAGGCTGCGAAGCAATCTGAACTTTTTGATCAGCAGGATAACCATCTTTACTCATTAAGAAGATCGGTTTTTCTCCTACAATTTCAAAAAATTGAATAAGTACCTGATCAATTTTTGTTCTCAAGACTTCATACAGATTTTTGTCAAATACCTTTGAGAAGAAATCAACGGGTCTAATAACTTTGTTATGATGCTTTTTGATGAGGCTAGTTTGCTCGATCTGGTCAAGTAAACGAATTAATTTATAGTCCAATTCCTCAACAGCTTGAGCATATTCATTTACCGTATTGCTAAATACGCGTTTATATCGAAGTGAATAAGATCCATTGGGATTTAACTTGACCGCATGCGGCTCAATTAAATAACCCAAATAGGGATGTTCACAGATGGAATAAACAATTCGGTATGATGAAGATAACTTTGTTTGTTGCATTAAATATATTCGTACCCTCTAAAAAGGTTTCTAATATACAGATTAATCTATATGATGTGGCTAATATTTGTTAATAATTTATACTGAATGGGCATAAACAGCGATTTTGTTTATGCCCATTCAGTGATATTGATTTTGATGCAGGTACAATTATAATCCTCGAATTAAATTGTTCCCTCAAAAACAAATGTTGCAGGGCCTTTTAAGTAAACTTCGGTAAAAGTGAAATCTTCTTTAAAAAATGAGATGTATAATTGTCCTCCTAACACGCGAATGGGTATGGTTATCTGTCCATTTCTATTTTCATGTAATGCTATTGTCATTGCTGCAGCTGTTGCTCCAGTACCACAAGCAAAAGTTTCATCTTCTACACCTCGTTCAAATGTACGTAAGAAATAACCCGATTCACCTTCTTTTTCAATAAAGTTCACATTAATGCCTTCATCTTTATAGGTGGTATTGTTCCGAATTTTATAACCAGCACTGAAAACATCTAAATCAGAAAGGTTATTTTCAAATATAATATAGTGAGGTGAGCCTGTATTGATGACATAAGCATCTCCATCACGATTTATCTCATGAACATCAATCATTTGAAGGTCAATTAATTTATCGTCTAAGTTCGCTTTGTGAATGCCGTCAACTGCCAAAAAGGCAGTGTTGTCACGAATGATTCCTAAATCTCTTGCATAAGCTACAATACAACGTCCTCCATTACCACACATTGTGCCTTGTCTTCCGTCGGCGTTATAATAAATCATCTCAAAATCAAAATTTTCTTTTTCTTGCAATAACATGAGACCATCTGCGCCAATACCAAATCTTCGGTCGCAAAGCTTATGGATTAAATCTTCATTTTTGCTATCGAAATGCAGATTTCTATTGTCGATTAGAATGAAGTCATTGCCAGCGCCTTGATATTTTGAAAATTTAATTTTTGATTCCATTTGAGTGATTCTATCTAGCAAAATTAACTTTTCTGTTACATATAACATAACGAAAGTTAAGTTTTGTTAAAACGATGTTTTAAAGACTCCAATTAACATTTTTTAACGTGCCTAATTAGCAGAGAAATTTGAAATGGTATTACATTTGAAAAGGAACTACTATATTTATGTAGAATAGTTTTTCGGGGTAAATATTGAGTTTAGAATATCATATTTAATAAAAATTTTAGAAGCTATAGTTTATGAACAAAGTAGGTTTAACTTTATTAACAGCAGTCTTCGGAGGAGCCGTAGCCCTTGGGGGGTATAAGCTTTTTGAAAGTAAAAAGTTTGAAGGAATGTCTATCGAAGACAAACAAAAGGTATATTTTGCGAACAACCCAACTGGAGTGATTTCTTCAACAGGAAATCCAGATTTTACACAAGCAGCTGCAATTGTGTCTCCAGGCGTTGTTCATATCAAGACAACATATACAAGACAAGCATCTCAAGGAGGAGGATCAGGTTCGCCGTTTGATATGTTTGAAGAGTTTTTTGGAACACCACAAGGACGTGGTCGTCAACAAAGACAAGCACAACCTGTACAGGCCTCAGGCTCTGGGGTAATCATAACGGAAGATGGATATATCGTAACCAATAACCACGTTGTGGAAGATGCAGATAAAATTGAGGTTGTTCTTACGGATAAACGTTCCTTTGAAGCTAAAGTAATTGGTCGTGATCCAAATACCGATTTAGCACTTTTAAAAGTAACCGCTAAGGGATTGCCTGTCGTAAAATTGGGTAATTCAGATAACGTCAATATTGGAGAATGGGTATTGGCAGTTGGATATCCTCTGGGCTTACAATCTACAGTAACTGCAGGTATTGTGAGTGCTAAAGGCCGTCAGATCGGTATATTAGGAGAAAGCCAACAACAACCTCGTGGTTATGGAGGTCAAGAACAGCCGGTCGCTAATTCTTCAATTGAATCATTTATTCAAACAGATGCCGTTATCAACAGAGGAAATAGTGGTGGTGCACTTGTAAACGCTCAAGGCGAATTAATAGGTATTAATTCTGCAATAGCTTCCCCAACGGGAGTGTATGCTGGATACGGGTTTGCAATACCAGTAAATCTAGTTAAAAAAATCGTTGACGATTTTAAAGAATTCGGAAATGTGAAACGTGGATATATTGGTATTACTTTTACAGAAATTAATCCTGAATTAGCAAAAGAAAAAGGCTTTACAGATGTCAATGGATTATATGTTCAGGATGTCGTTAAAGGCGGCGCAGCAGAATCTGCAGGAATTCAGAAGGCCGATCTAATTACAAAGATCAATGGTAGAGTAATCACTTCTTCTCCAGTTTTACAAGAAACTATTGGTCGATTACGTCCAGGAGATAAAGTAAAATTGACTTTCAAGCGTGATGGTAAAGAGCGAGAAGTAACGGTGACCTTAAAGGGAGAAGAGGTAAACAAAGCTGCAGAAGCAGGAAAGTCAAGTAAAAGTGCTACAGAAATCTATAATAAATTAGGAGCAAGTTTCCTACCTGCTTCTTCTGAAAAGAAAAAAGAACTGGGTGTTAATTCAGGCGTTGTCGTGACACAAGTTAATAAAGGTGGAGTTTTTGAATATTTTGGAGTAGAGAGAGGACTAGTAATTACTGAAGTGAATGGTGTACCTGTTAATAATGTTGACGAGATTGAGGCAGCATTAGCTAAAACAAAGCGTAATATTGTTAGCTTAAAAGGTGTTCCAGAACGAGGAAGTACAGTAGTGATCAATGTTCCTATCGAATATTAAAAATATTTAGGTTGGTTATGAAGGTGATTTCGATTTCGAAATCACCTTTTTTACTTTAATATGGGTGTGTACTCTCAATATTATCACTATTTTTAGGCATGAAAATTTTAATGGTTTGTTTAGGTAATATTTGTCGTTCGCCATTGGCACATGGTATTTTAAATCATTTAGCAGAAGAGGAAGGATTGGATTGGACAATTGAGTCTGCTGGTACCGGAGATTGGCATGTTGGTCAAAGTCCAGATCATAGATCTATTGCTGTTGCTCAAAAATACAAAGTAGATATTTCACAACAAAAAGCGATGCACTTTAAGCCTAGTCTATTTGAAATATATGATCATATCCTAGTAATGGATCATCAAAACTATAAAGATGTAGTGGCACAAGCATCGTCAAAAGAAGAAAAGGAGAAAGTATCCTTATTTTTAGTTGATGATATTGTACCAGATCCGTATTTTGACGAACGTTTATTTGAACCTGTCTACCAGATGATCGAAACCCGATGTAAAGAATTAATTCAAGAATGGAGGTAGTTTTTCAGATCTTTTAAAATCTCTCAGTACTATTTTCAAGTTAGTAGATAGATTACACACTTGAGAAGTGTCAGGTGTTGTACATGAAATTTAATAATCTGAATGTACTATGTTTCATATTCACTCTGGATATATTAGTATATAAAATACAATTTATCTAAGTTTGTGTCTATATCTATAGTTGTATTTATATGAATGCGTCAGAAGTAAATAAAAAATGGGTGATTTTGCAACATGAGATTGCTCAATCATTTGATATGGATTTACCCGATTTAAAAGTATTTTTATTTTTGATTGGTGTCCAGGAATTAGGGAAAGGTCCGCAGACTTTTTCGAAGAGAGAAAAAGAGGAATTGATGCATATCGCAAATTGCCGTCTTTTTAGCGCGATGGGCTTTTATGAACTTAAAGGATTGGATGAACAAGGTTGGCCACATTGGGAGCTAGTTAAACCAATTCCTAATTATACTTTATTAGAACAGGAGTTGATCATCAAGTCTTTGATCATAGATTATTTCCAAGAGCTAAACGTCATTTAATAGATTATAATGAAAAGGATTATTTTAAGTGTATTTTTTTGTGCTTTATCGATCGCACTATTTGCAGCGAAGCCTGCTTATAAATATGTGCGTATCCAAACGGGTAAAGGGACAGTTGTTTTGAAGCTTTATAATGAGACACCTAAACACCGGGACAATTTTATCAAATTGGTGAAGGAAAATTATTTTGATAGCTTGCTTTTTCATCGGGTGATACATAATTTTATGATTCAGGGGGGGGATCCTGATTCTAAAAATGCAAAGCCAGGTCAACAACTGGGAGAAGGTGGGCCAAGTTATACCATTCCTTCTGAAATTCAATCAGGATTATTTCATAAAAAAGGAACTCTAGGAGCTGCACGTGATGATAATCCTGCAAAAGCTTCTTCAGCATCACAATTCTATATTGTCCAAGGGAAAAAGTTTACAAATGCAGGTTTGGATAGTTTAGAAACTTTGCGAATGAAAGGTGTCAAATTTACGGAAGCACAACGTGCTGCCTATACAACAGTAGGGGGAACACCACACTTAGATGGCAATTATACTGTATTTGGCGAGTTGATCAATGGAATAGAAGTGATTGATGCGATTGCTGATGTGAAGACGGACAAAAATGATCGCCCTATAACGGACGAACGAATGTATGTTAAGTTATTGACGAAGAGAGAAGCAATTAATTTGGAACGTGAATTAAAAGGATTAAAACCTAAAAATGGTTTATTCACTAAGATTGCTGATATGTTTTCTTCTTCTGATTATTAATTTCCAAATAGATTTTTGCTTTGAAAATAGTTACATATAATGTGAATGGTCTGCGTGCAGCGATTAAAAAAGATTGGCTAGGTTGGTTAAAAGAAGTCAATGCAGATGTTGTCTGCTTGCAAGAAATAAAAGCTACTCCAGATCAGATCCCTGAAATAGCGTTATTAGAGCAGTTAGGATATGAACATTACTGGTATCCTGCTCAGAAAAAAGGATATAGTGGAACGGCTATATTTACTCGAATAACACCTAAACATGTTGAATACGGTTGTGGACATGAAGATTATGATTTTGAGGGACGAATCATTCGTGCCGATTTTGATGATTTATCTATTATGAGTACCTATTTTCCATCTGGCACTACTGGTGATACTCGTCAAGATTTTAAATATCGATTTTTAGCTGATTTTCAGAATTACTCCAATCAGCTTTTATTAGAGAGACCAAATTTGATTGTGTGCGGAGATTATAATATCTGTCACCGTCCTATTGATATTCACAATCCGAAGTCAAATGCTAACTCTTCAGGTTTTTTACCAGAAGAAAGAGAATGGATGGAAAATTTTATAAACTCAGGTTATATTGACTCTTTCCGTCACTTAAATCCAGATCCGCATCACTACAGCTGGTGGAGTTATCGCGCAGGAGCACGTGCTAGAAATTTGGGTTGGCGTATTGATTATAATATGGTATCAACTGCTTTAGCAGATAGAATTGAATCCGCTACAATATTAAATCAGGCGGTACATTCTGATCACTGTCCAGTTGTCCTTAACTTAAAATAATATCTAAGTTGAAGTGAAGTATTCGATTTTAACGATCGAATAAAGATCAAAAATAAAGGGTCTCATTATAGAATGAGACCCTTTATTTTTGATATGATGTCAACACAGCTATCTTACGGCTTGTATGATAGACAATTGTTGCGCTACTTTTTCAGCGATTGTAATAAATGCCCTTGTTGTTGGATCTGCTGCATCTATGGCAGTTGGAAAGCCATTATCACCCGCATCAGATATTCCTTTTAATAATGGAATTTCACCCAAGAAAGGTATTTTGTATTCTTCGGCCAATCGCATTCCACCACCTTTGCCAAAAATATAATATTTGTTTTCAGGTAATTCGGCAGGAGTAAAATATGCCATATTTTCAACAATACCTAATAATGGTATATTTATGGAATCCATCAAGAACATACCCATGCCCTTAATAGCATCTGCTAAAGCAACCTGTTGTGGTGTAGTTACAATAACCGCACCTGCTATAGGATAGTTTTGAGCAACAGTTATATGGATGTCCCCTGTGCCTGGGGGCATATCGATTACTAAATAGTCTAGATCTCCCCAGTCTGTATCATTTAACAATTGTTTGATAGCAGATGTCGCCATAGGCCCTCTCCATGGAATAGGTTGATTTGGATCCGTAAAAAATCCAATAGATAATAACTTGATTCCAAATTTTTCTATTGGCTGTATTTTGACAGTGCCATCTTCATGTTGCACTGACTGAGGTTTTTCACCCTCAAGCCCAAACATAATAGGAAGTGATGGCCCATAGATGTCTGCATCTAAAAGTCCAGTCTTTGCCCCTTTAGCATGTAATGATAAAGCAAGATTTGCTGCAACAGTAGATTTGCCCACACCACCCTTTCCAGAAGAAACGAGTATGATGTTTTTGATTCCTAAAAGTTGATTTCCCTCTTTACCCAGCACGCGTGATGTCATATGAACATCTACTGCAATGTTCTTGTCAATAAAATGTGCGATTGCATTTCGACAGGCATGTTCAATATGATCTTTAAGCGGGCATGCCGGTGTCGTTAAAACAACTTCAAAAGATACTTTTTGATCTTCAATTACAATATTTTGAATCATATTGAGTGTAACCAAATCTTTTTTCAAATCTGGTTCCTCTACATATGATAATGCTTCTAGTACTTGTTCTTTGGTTATCATCTGATATATGGATGCATGTATATTAAACCACAAATTTACTGAATGATAAATTAAAACTTGTCATAAAGATGTTTTTAATGATATTAAGATTTAATTTTTACATTTGGATATTCAAACCCGAGTGTCATACGTTTTTATAATATGTCCAATAATCTTAAGACTCTTCTTCGCTCCAAAAAAATGCGAATCTTGTACATCGTACTGGGAGTTATTTCTATATTTATAGTTGCAGGAGGTGTTTTTGCATACCAAAAAAGGGATGGCCTGTTGCTGTCTGCTATTAACAAGGCAAAGGAAAAGCTTGCAACTAAATATGATTTAGATCTCAAAATTCAATATTATTCTTTTAAGGGGCTATCTTCTGTACAATTCCAAAATATCATCTTACAACCTAAGGGAAAAGAACAATTAGCCCATATACAAGATCTGACGGTCTCTGTTCGTATATTTCCTTTATTATTTGGAGATGTTAAGTTAGGTCAAATAATAATGAATAATAGTGCTGTTACATTAATCAAAAAGGACTCTACGAGTAATTATGATTTTCTGTTTAAGAAAAAAAATAGGGATAGCACGACAAATGATAAAATCGAAACTAATTTTGCAGATTTGGCAGATCGTATGTTGAAAAGTATATTCTTTAAGATTCCAAAGAATATGGATATGCAAAATTTTGAACTTTCATATCAGGATGATAGCACTTCGCAACGGATTTCAATTCCTGAAGCTGAAATTTCTGGTGGAGATCTGAAAACAAAATTTTTACTAAATGAGCATGAAGCCGTGTGGAATTTAGAGGGTACTGTAGATCCCGATGGTAAAGAATTGTATGTCCGTTTATTCTCAGATGCTAAAGATGTCGAACTACCTTTACTAAGGCGTAAGTTTGGGTTAAAAGCAAGTTTTGATGCCATTTCCTTTCGTCTGAATAAGGTCAATCGTAAAAATAAAGAACTTTTATCCTTATCAGGTGAGTGGGGTTTTGAAAATTTAAAACTGAATCATTGGAGAATTTCTGATAAAGATGTTTTATTCCCTGAGGGGTTGATGAGTGGTACATTAAATATTGGGAAGAATTATCTGGAGGTAGATAAGGAAAGTAAAGTTAAAGTAAAAGAATTTGAGTTCAATCCATATGTAAAATATGTCCATAAACCCAGTAAACAATTGGCACTTGCTATACATACTGATCGTATTGAAGCTCAGAAATTTTTTGATGCGATTCCACAGGGTTTGTTTCATTCATTAGAAGGAATACACGTTTCTGGACACATGCAATACGATCTAAATTTTGCGTTGGATTTCAAAAAACCAAATGAAGTTGTCTTTACTTCAAAAATGGATGACAAAGATCTAAAAGTAGAAAAATGGGGTAATGCTAATATCCAAGAATTAAATACAGCTTTTACTTATACTGCTTATGAAAAGGGAGAACCCATGCGTACAATTATATTGGGGCCTCAAAACAAAGATTTTACACCGTTGGGACAGATTTCAAAGTATATGCAAATATCATTAATCAATACGGAGGATCCTTTCTTTTTTTCGCACAATGGTTTTCAAGAAGAAGCATTTCGTCTATCTATAGCAACAAATTTGAAAGAAAAAAAATTTAAGCGAGGAGCAAGCACAATCTCGATGCAACTGGTGAAGAATGTTTTTTTAAATCGTAATAAAACCGTTGTACGTAAAGTAGAAGAAATTATATTAGTCTGGTTGATGGAATCATCCAAACAAGTGAGCAAAAAGAGACTTTATGAAGTGTATCTGAATGTAATTGAGTGGGGTAATAATGTTTATGGTATTACGGAGGCTGCGCGCTATTACTTTGGTAAGAAACCCGCAGATTTAAATTTAGGAGAAAGTATCTTTTTATCAAGTATTGTTCCTAGACCTAAGACCGGGATATATTCCTTTGATTGGACAGGACATCTGAAGTCAAATATTCTTCGCTATTTTAATACCTATGGTCATATCATGGTCAAGACGAAGCAGATTAGCGTAGATTCCACAATGTCAAATTATGGTTTTTATCAAGTACAGTTAGTGCCACATCTGCGTTCTGCAAGACCTGCTTTTGTAGACTCATTGCAAGCTGACTCGTTAGATATAGGAGTAGGGGAAGACAGTTTTTTAGACTTGGACGAGACAACTGATGCGCACAAACGCTCTATTTTTGATAAATTGATAGGGCGAAATAAAGAAGAAAAATAAATGAAGCAGATAAAGATAGATCAGTTACATTTTGAATTGATGATTGATGACAATCAAATTCAGAAACGGATACGTTTGATCGGCGTTGATATTAATCATCGTTATGAGAATAAAAATCCGGTATTTATTGGAGTATTAAATGGTTGTTTCATGTTTATGAGCGATTTACTAAAGCAGGTTGTAATTCCATGTGAAATGTCTTTTGTAAAGCTGTCGTCTTACCATGGAACCAATCAGGGTGATATGCATGAACTCATCGGATTAGGTATAGATCTTAAAGGAAGAGATGTTATTATTGTCGAAGATATTGTTGACTCGGGGAACTCTTTAAAATATACAATCGCAGCTATTGAGAAAATGTTGCCCGCTAGCGTTGTTGTGTGCACTTTATTATTAAAACCTGAATGTTTACAATACGATTTTGAAAACATTCAGTATGTAGGTTTTGAAATTGAGAAGGAATTTGTCGTCGGTTACGGTATGGATTATAACGGCCTCGGACGTAATATTCCAGATATTTATAAAAACGTTCCTGCTTAATTCCTAAATGAACAAGAATTAAGGTGATCATTGACCATTCCTACAGCTTGCATATAGGCGTAACAAATGGTTGATCCGAAAAATTTGATACCTCTTTTTTTTAGATCTTTAGAAATTAAATCAGATTCTGCAGATGTAATCGCTACATCTTTTTGTGTGGCAATACTATGCTCTATAGGCTCCTGATTAGGCATAAAACTATAAAGATATTGGTAAAAGCTACCAAATTCCTCCTGTATCTTGATAAAAATCTGAGCATTCGTTATAGAAGTTTCAATTTTTCTTCTATGGCGAATGACTCCAGAATTTGTCAAGATATCTTCCACTTTTTCTGATGTGAATTTTGAAACTGCTTGTACATCAAAGTCGGCAAATGCTTCTTTGTATTGCTCTCTTCTTTTTAAAATAGTAATCCAGCTAAGTCCAGCCTGAGCAGATTCTAGAATCAAGAATTCAAAAAGAGTTTTATCATCTTTGACTTGTTTACCCCATTCTAAATCATGGTATTCCATATAAAGCGGATCATTCCCGCACCATAAACATCTCGTTGTTGACATTGGCTATCGTTTAATTTTTTGATGAAGTTAAGAAAAGCATTTGTAATGTTTTTTTTCTAAGCCAAATTTTATCCTAACTTTACAACTCTTAAGAATTTCAAATCAATGCAGGTGAGGTTAAGCTACGTTATTCAGTTTATTTTTTTCTTTTTTATGTTGTTTGTTCAACAGGCAAAAGGACAGGAGCTGACCGATTCAATGGCTGTGCTTTCGACTGATTCAACGGCAGTACAAGATACATTAGCTCAAGTTATGGTTCCAAAAGGGCAAGAATTGCTTCATCTTTCTGTTGCTAAACCTTATCGCATATTGGACATTGTTGGAGATGAGATTGTGCTTCATAATTTGAATTCTTATGCTGTAACACAGTATTTTATAACAAGTGACCTTCAGGGTAAGGATAAAGTGCATGTTGGAGTTTTAAAATATGAGCGTAAAAGATGGGTGCTATTTACCAGTTTATTTCTCTTCTTGGCATTTGCTATTGTTCGTTTTTTCTTTTCTTCAGATGTCAAATTAATAGTTTCCGCCTATTTTAACGAACGTATAATTGTACAGGTCAGTAAGGAAGATACCATTCTCACATCTTGGCCTTTTATTTTTTTATATCTTCTTTTCTCTTTAGCCCTTAGTCTTTTTGTCTGTATATTTTATGCTTATATCTTACAGCGGTTTGATTTCCTGTCATTTACCAATTATTTAAAAGTTTCAGCGATAATTGCAATTATATTTGCTTTGAAAATAGGGTTTATTCGATTTATCGCATTTGTTTTTGAAATACAGCGTTTGGTGAAAGAATATGTTACAATCTTATATTTAATTTACTTTAATTCATTGTTATTTTTACTGCCGATTGTACTTGTCGTAAGTCTTGTCCCACTCAGTTATCTGTCTTATATCTTTAGTTTCACTGTAATTGTAGGTATTTTATTGTTTTCATATCGCTTTTTACGGACAGCTCTGAATGTGGTATCTCAACAGCAGTTTTCAGTTTTTTATTTAATTTTGTATCTTTGCTGCCTAGAAATAGCACCTATTTTAATATTGGTACGACTACTAAGCTAATTAAATGATAATATGCAAACTTCCGACGTAGAAAGAGCAAAAAAGGTAAAAAGTATATTGGTAACCTTGCCAAAGCCTGAAAATGATAAGTCACCATATGCTGCATTAGCACTGAAGTATAATTTAAAACTTGATTTTAGAGGTTTCATCCACGTAGAGGGTGTTCCAGCTCGTGATGTTCGAAAAGATAAAGTAAATCTTGCTGATTTTACGGCTGTTATTTTTACAAGCAGAAATGCTGTAGATCATTTCTTTAGAGTCTGCGAAGAAATGCGATTTGAAGTATCCTCAGAATTGAAATATTTCTGTATTTCTGAGACGATAGCATTGTATCTTCAAAAGTATATTCAATATCGCAAGCGTAAAATTTTCTTTGGTAAACAAACGGCTAAAGATCTGGAAGATGTACTGAAGAAACATAAAGATGAAAACTTTTTATTCCCTTGTTCGGATGTTGCTAATGAAGAAACAAGTAATTGGTTAAAGATTAATGGTTATAAGTTTACACCTGCAGTTTTATTTAAAACAGTAGTGAGTGACTTATCTGATTTGAAAGATGTATTCTATGATATCATCGTTTTCTTTAGCCCTTCTAGTGTACAATCTCTTTATGAGAATTTTCCCGATTTTAAGCAAAACAAGACGAGAATTGCTGCATTTGGAGCAAGTACGCAACAAGCATTATTAGAACATGGATTAGTTTTAGATATTCCTGCACCGACACCCAAAGCCCCAAGTATGACAATGGCTGTCGAGGAGTATGTAAAGATGGTAAATAAGTAAAAATCTCTACATCTGAATTATTCCTTACGCGATTGATCGTCAGAATAATTCTCTGGTCTGTTTCATCTAGATGGATGTAAAACGCTGTAGGAAAGAAGGATTTTTAGATACGGTAAGATAGGTTAATAAATAGGCTTAAAAGGGACTGAACAGTCGTTGCTGTAGCATAAATATTATTTTGGATCACCATAAATAAAATATAAAATACGATATAATGACATGTGTCATTTAGTTATTTAGAATATTTCTACTAACTTATGTGCTAAATTAGTACTTTAGCGATAGTGATTGTTTTTAATCGCGGCATAAGTTTAAGTAGAAATATTTTTTTTAAGTTTGTAGTAGTTGTAAAAACAGATAGCTTGTGAAATTAAAACCAGTTGATAGTATCTCAGGAATAACTCCAAAAGAATTTGTGAAAGATTACTTAAAAAAAGGTCAGCCTGTAATTATTAAAGACTTTATAAGTAAGGAGAGTGCATGTTGGAATAAATGGAGTTACGATTATTTCAAGAAAATTGCGGGTCAAGAGCAAGTAGATGTATATGGACGTGAAGAAGATTCTCAAAATCATGCAGCGAGTCCTCCCGTTGGAAAAATGACTTTAGCAGAATACCTTGATAAAATAAGTGCAGAGCCGACTGAGTTGCGTTTATTCCTTTTTAATCTTCTTAAAATAAGGCCAGAACTTAAAAAGGATGTTACCTACAATGACGTTACCGGTGGTAAAGTGATACAATGGCTTCCCTACTTGTTTTTTGGAGGTGAGGGGTCATCAACTCGTAATCACTTTGATATTGACATGTCCCATGTATTTATATCACAATTTCAAGGCTCTAAGCGAATTTGGTTATTCCCAAATGATCAATCTGACTTATTATATAAATTGCCCTATAACTTTCATAGTATTGCCAATCCTAAAAAAAGTACTGAAGAAGAATATCCAGGATTGAAATATATTGAAGGTTATGAAGCTGTAATTAATCCAGGTGATACACTTTATATGCCAGCTGGATGGTGGCATTATATTCAATATGATACAGAAGGATACTCCATTTCTGTTCGAGCGCTGGCAAATACGTTCTCTGAAAAATTGAAAGGTGCACGTAATTTATTTATAACTCGTTACTTTGATGATGCGATGCGTAAAATATTTAAAAAGAAATGGCTAGATTATAAGATTGAGATGGCTAAAAAAAGAGCACAGCGAGCCATTAGAAAAATAAAATAATATCAATTTTAGTAGATATAGAAAAGCTCCGTCTGTTTTAACAGATGGAGCTTTTCATATGTTATTCTTCATTTTCTTCGTTGATCGCATTTTTGTAAAATAGGATGTAGGGATCAGAGTCGTATATTTTTGCATTCGGGTCATGTTTGAAAGGAATTTCTGGATTGAATATTTCCTCTAAAATGGTTTTCAAAAATGCTATAAATTCTTTTTTTACTTCATCTAAATATATGGACTCTAAGATTTCGGATTTCGCATAAAATAAAGTTCCTTCTTCTCTCATCTTTCGCGCAACATATAGATTTGGTTCAATACCGACTCGACCAGTAACCTGTTCATAGACATAGGTGTAAAATAAGGTTTGAACAAGTGCCTTGTTTTCTGTATTCTTGATGAATACTTTATCCAATCCTTTAAAATTTACTTCATCAGCTCCTGTTTTATAATCAACGATTCGAACTTTGACCGTTTTATCTTTTAAAAGAACCTCATCTACACGGTCAATTATGCCATATATGCAGACCTGTTCTTCTTTTCCCTGTACTTCAATTGGAAAATTCATCACATAATCTTTATCGTTCTCTAATTCTATAATTTTGATACCGATAAAATGATCGACATCATGTTGAATAAGTAGCCTCACATATTCGGAAGCAATTTTATGCATAATACGCTGAAGGCTGTTTAATGAGTTTAAACCTGTTCCTTCCAGTTGATACAATTCGATAATTTCAGAAACTATCAAATCATCAATTGTGATTAATGATTTCTCTAATTCCTGTATGGGTACAAACTGCTCAGCACCTTTAAATGGCAGGTAGACTTTTTCCATCACATTGTGTATAACAGTACCCAAATTATTCATTTCAAATTCTTGTGTAATACTGGGAGGTTCTTT
Organism: Sphingobacterium sp. UBA6320; assembly: GCF_002440335.1. Lineage (NCBI taxonomy): Bacteria > Pseudomonadati > Bacteroidota > Sphingobacteriia > Sphingobacteriales > Sphingobacteriaceae > Sphingobacterium > Sphingobacterium sp. UBA6320. The sequence goes on from NZ_DJTA01000013.1 coordinate 46,696, forward strand.
GATTTCTGCTACGTATTTCAAAAAGAACTGTAATGGAGATTGTAAGTAAGTTGTGAGTGCTGTTGCAGAAATCTTCTTTTTCTTTTCGATAAAATCAACGTATAATTTATCCCATATTGCACCTCTCTTTTCCACTGTCAACTCTTCTAGATCTGGTAAAAACGTAATATTCTGCTGTTGATTATGTTTTAAAAATTTGAAATTACTTTCAAACTCCAACTGCTTGATAAAACGACTTTCTTCACCAGAGGAGCTTTCACTAACAATGCCGTTATAAAGAAGATGAATGCCTTCACTGTATTGAAAGTGACGATAAAATAAGTAAGCAGACAGAGCATCCTGATTTTCTAGAATTGGCAATCCGTAAGCTTGTCTTAATGAATTAGGAATAAATGTTGGGGAGCTTGAGGTTTTGGGTAATATGCCCTCATTGGCACCTAAGACATATACATGGTCAAAATTAAGACAGCGGCTCTCTAATAGACCCATGATCTGTAACCCTTCGAGCGGGTTTCCTTCAATAGCCGAATTGATATTGGCAATTGCTTTACTGATCAGTCCCAATTGAAAAGGTAAGCTCAGCGGTTGAAGCGATTCTAAGCCAAGATTGAGCTGGTTTAATGTCTTTCTTACCTCGATCAACAAGTTGCTGTCAATTTGTTTTATACGGTCTTCTTGAGCAAGATTAGCAAGTAAATTGTCAACGATATGAATGAGTATAGCAATAGTTTCTTCGATTCGGATAATCGGGTGGAAAAAATGTACCAAACTTGAACTTTTGAATACAAGTTCTTTAACTTCCACTTCAAAGAGCTGTTTATCAGAAATTAATTTTTGAATGGATTGTTTTTCCTCTTTTGAAATGTTAGTCAATGGATGATTAACGAATGTTTCAATAAGTGTATAAGGTATCTTTGTTTTTTTCTGATGGGTGATCAAGTGTTGGACTTCCATCCACAATTCAATAATGCCATAGATGGGCGATTGCGTTAAGGGAAAACCTGTTGTAATGTTTGGTTTTACATCAGGCAGACTTTGTAATAAAGAAACCAATAATGATTCGTCAGCAAGAAGAATGGCCGAAGATTTACCATCCTTTTCATTATTTTCTAAGATATCATGTAGTAGTTTTGTCTGGGATACATTACCCGTTGCTGAATATAGATGAACTTCGGATTGACGAGTACCAATTACATTGGAGCTATCGCCTAAGGCATTTATCAAACCGGTTTGATAAATATTCCGACGGATGAATAGACCCGCTTCCTGTTGTTGATCATCTAGATAATAGGCATCTGCATCAAAGTAGAAGAGCGCTAATCCCTCATCTTGCCATTTTTTAAATAGAGTAGCTTCTGTTTTGCTCAGAGCATTGAATCCAACAAATATGATCGTTTTATAATTTTTATGGAATTCTTGATTTTTTGCTTTCCCATCCACAATATCCCGATAGATTGTTGGCATATTTGTCATTCTCTTCGCTTTTAATTGTTCTTTAAAAGCGCGATATAAGACCGGAAGGCGTCGCCATAGTTTTAAAAACCTTTCTTGTACTGCAGAGTGTCCTGCGATGGAGAAAGATTGCCAAAATTGACGTATAAAGTCCTGTTGTTCTGAAGTAAAATGTTGAAATTGCAAATCAATCTGTGTATTGTCAAACAATTCCATAAAGATTTCATCAATATCAACTAAATCATAGTCAATTTGTGAGAAGTCACCTAATATAGTTTCTGCGATCGGATAAAATTCTTCTAAAGTCTCGGCTTCATGACCTTCCTTGGATAATAGGTCGTTATGCAAATGATAAAGAATGAAAAACTGTGCAATAGGAGTTGCTTCTGCCAAATGGGTTGACAAACGGAAAAATTCTTGTATTGTGAAAAATTGTGGTGACCAAATTGCTTGTCCATACACTTCAGCTAGATGTTGTTTAAGATAAGTGATCGGCCTTTTGTTGTTAAATATAATAGCAGTTTCGTGTAGATCCGCTCCGAAACGATTCTTTAAATCGATAGCGACGTCTTTTAAAAATGGATTCATTTTCTAATTTTTTGCATGTAATAAAACCTCTACTAAATCATTTGACTTGGCATAAAATAAGAATCCTTTTACATTCTTATAGCCTAATTCCTCCAGTGTTCTGACATATTGCTTCACCTGCTTTTGATGGGACATCGCTTCACTTTGGGTAAATTTAAAGTCGAGTACAATCGTCTCTTTTTCGCTAGTAAATACTTTGTCGGGGCGTAAGGTTTCACCTTTAGCAGTGATGATGGCCGATTCATTCCAAATTTTAAAATCACCAGTCAGCCACATATTGATTTGTTGGTGTTGCCATATTTGATTGACCTCATGAAGAATTGCAGATTTCTCAGCCGGTGTAAATATGCCTTCTGAAATATATTGATTAATGATGGTTTCAATTTCCTCTTGTGTAGTTACAATGGACATGATTTCATGCGCCATGACACCGTATTGCGAGGCTTTGTCAAGTAATAAGATGCTGTTAATGGTACGTTGTGAGGATTTATCAAAAGCCTTATCCAATTCTTTTGAAACGGGATAGTGTTCCAGAGCGATTTTTCCTATTTCAACCTGATCACTTTTTTGTCGAGCTATGATATGATCGATGTTTATTTCATTATTTACTAAAGTAAAGTCTCCTCTATGATTATCCAATACTTGATAGACGATATCACTGATTAAATCATTCTTTACGTCCACGCCTATAATTTCTCCTGTTTTTTTGTCGATGAGCTGTTTAAAAGCAGGTGCGGATATATAAAGATGTTCTATTGCTCGAGTGGTTGCAACATAGAACGTATTGAGTGCATCCATATAATTAAAAACCATCTCTTCATAGTACTTCTGATATAGGGTAGATTGTCCTAGAGAAGAAGTATACTTAATCGGTGCTTTCCCTATGGCTTCAAGAGCTGTTCCTTCGGTATCTATCCAGAAGTTGCCATTGACCATGCCATCTAAAGTCCAATTGCAAAATGGAATCATAACCACATCATAAGCTAATCCCTTTGATTTGTGTACTGTGGTCACTTCAATAGCATCTACTTTACCAGAAGAGGGTAATACCGATTTTATACCATCTTCTTCCCAAAAGATCAAAAATTGATTAATCCCGCGCTCTCCATTTGCCGAAAAATTAGCAATCATATCTTTAAAGGCCAATATATAAGGCAGATGGGCATTATGTAAAGAAGTCAATCCGTAAGCTTCTATCAACTTTTCAACCAGATGGACCAAAGGAAGTTTCTGCCAGTGCTCCCAGTTTTCCAGCAGTTCTTTTGGTAGCTCTCCTTGCAAACTATGAACATCATTTTCTTTAAATTTTAACCAGACATCTGCACTAAAACTTTTCCCTTTTTGAATAATATGATAAAGATGTGTGAGTTTTGCTTTATATAATACATGTTTATCACTATTGAATACAAAAGCCTTAAGTGTTTCAATCAGTAATTGTATCCCCTCATTTGCCTCTAATGCAAGTGCATCTCCAGATATAACTTCAAATTGTAGCTGTTTTTCATTTCTATAATTCATCAGTTCGTGGATGATCAATCTTGCCTGCTTATTTGATCGTACAAGAATTCCAATCTGATTTGCGCGATATCTGCCCGATGTAATCCACTCTTCAATTTGTTGACATAAGGAGCTCACAGCAAGTTCCTCCACCTGTGAGCTTCTTCTTACATTGTTTTCTACTTCCAGATATTTGACAGTAATAGAACCTTGTTGTAACTTATCTTGGAGTTTGGACTTTGGTACTTGTTGTGAAGCGCCTTCGTAAGCTTTTATAATCATATGGTTATAACCCATTTCATTCCACCAAGATTGTCCTTCATCGCTAAGATCAGCTGCAATATGCTCGTTTAATAGTTTTTGAATATGACTTGGGATAGTCTCAAATAAATAGTTGTTAAAATGGATAATATTGGGCAGACTTCTATAGTTGACATCCAAGGAGCCATTTTCTATCAATTCTTTTAGGTCTTCTTCATTTGAAATATGAAAGGCTTGGGCGACTTGTTTTTCTGCTTGTTCCAGTAAGATGCGCCAATCACCATTTCTCCAACGGTAGATACTTTGTTTGACATCTCCAACAATTAAATGCTCTGAAATATTTCCAGAAGCATTTCCAAGTGCGTTGATTAATAATGGGCTATAATTTTTCCACTGGATACGTGAAGTATCTTGAAACTCATCAAAAAGAAAATATTGGTAACGGTTTCCGATTTTTTCCCAAATAAAAGTAGGATCTCCATGTTGATCTAATCCCAGTTTATTCAATTGAATTTGAGCATCTGAAATTAATTGAGCATTGTTTTCCTTACGCCATTGTGCCAATAAGTCACTCATCTCTTTCATAAGACGGAGATAGTAAAAATTTTTTTGGAATGCTTCGTAAGTGATATAAGTACTGAATTTATCTTGTAATATTTTAAAGTTTTTTAGAAGTGGGAATAAGGCTTGCTTCAAAGCGTAATTGATTTCTTTCTTACCGTTTAAAAAAGCATCCTCCTTATCCATTAAATCAACATATTTAGTAATAATCTCCTGGAGTTTAGACGTACTTTGTTTGAACACATTGATCGTTGCATTGGATAACGAATAAATAGGATTTCTGCTTTTTCCCTTTAACTCCGCAGGATCAATGTTTAAGGATTTAAATGTGGTTGTAAAACTTTTGATCTCTTCGTTTAGGGCTTCTAAGAATACTTGAGTAAAATTTTCTATTTCCTTATTTAAGGTATTAAATACTTTATCCGAATTTTGTGATAAAAGATGTTTGTCAAATTCTTTGAAGTTTTCTGAAAAGATTTCATTTGCCAAGTTAGTTAATTCTCTACGGTAGTTCCAATTTTCATTATTTGATATCTTTTTTTCGGCAAATTCAATGATCCATTCCAGTAGATCCGGACGCTTATCCAAAAGTTGGTTTAACATGACAGTAAGCTCTTGTCGCACCCTACTGGTATTCATTTCTATTTTATATGCTGCATCCAAATTGAGCTCATATGTAAAACTTCGAATAACTTTTTGAGAAAATCCATCAATAGTACTAATGGTAAAGTGACTATAATCATGTAAAATCTTGCGATAGACCCGGTACGCCTTTTCTTGAATGAAGCTTGTATTCCATTGTGAAAATTGTGTCAACAATAAACTTCTATAATCCTGTATTTTTCTACTTTGATCACCCAAAGCCAAACCCTTCAATACGGATAAAATTCTTTCTTTCATCTCAGCCGTTGCTTTATTTGTAAAAGTGACAGCTAATATTTCTCGATAACTGTTTTCTTTTGAAAGTAATAGCGTTAGGTAATGTACAGTTAAGCTGAACGTTTTACCAGAACCTGCAGAGGCTTTTAATATTTTTAATGGAGCTATTAATGACATGAATTCAATTTGATTTGGAAGGATGAAAATACGCTTATTAATTTGAATAGACAAAACTGTATGTATGTCTATTATTTAACAATAGACGTAAAATTACAAATAAATTTCTCGAATTAAATTCCATTATTTTTCTGTTATGAAGCCAGATTATATTCTTTAAAACGGATGATTTTTAAATCATTCTACGGTTCAGAATGGATGCTAAGGTAGCATCTTTCTTATTACTTGGAAGTTGACTCTTATATTTAGCTTTTTACTTTCATAAATCCTTTGTATCTTTGCGTCCCCTCTTACATGAAGTACGGGGGATATGTTGAATACATAAATAACAAGAAAACATGGCAACTAAAATCAGATTGCAAAGACATGGTAAAAAAGGACGTCCTTTTTACCACTTAGTAGTAGCAGATGCACGTGCTCCACGTGATGGTAAATTCATCGACCGTATTGGTTCTTACAACCCGAACACAAATCCAGCGACTATCGTTTTGGATTTTGAAAAAGCTTTGGATTGGATGAATAAAGGTGCTCAACCTACTGACACAGCTCGTACTATCCTTTCGGATAAAGGTGTTTTATACAAAAAACACTTATTAGGCGGTGTTAAAAAAGGTGCATTTGATGAGGCTGCTGCTGATGCTAAATTTGTTGCTTGGACTGAAGCTAATGATGCAAGAATCGCTGGTAAGAAAGACGGTTTAGCTAATACAAAAGCTGAAACTAAGAAAATTGCATTAGCTGCTGAAGCTAAGAAAAAAGAAGAAAAAGCTGCTGCTATTGCTGCTAAAAATGCTCCAGTTGCAGAGGAAACTCCTGCAGAAGAAACTGAAGCTCCTGCTGCAGAAGAAACTGAAGGATAATTTTTCTTTCATACAGTATCAAGAAAGCCGGTTCGACATGATCCGGCTTTTTTTTTAAAAAGAAAATAACTCCTATTTCCAAAGTAGTACTGCAATTTTGTATTTATATTTTTAAATTTGCCCTTTCAAATTAGAACATGACCATAGAAGAAAGTTTTTACATCGGTTATATTAGTAAAACACGAGGATTAAAAGGAGAGCTGCAGCTTTTTTTCGAATTTGAAGATTATCAAGATCTAGATTTTGATGTCTTATTTGTTGAAGTCAATAAAAAATTAGTTCCTTATTTTGTTGCTAATATTAAATACCAAACCAATAGTACCGCTTATTTGAATTTGGAAGATGTAGATCATATCGATAAAGCACAGCCCTTAGTCCGTAAGAAGGTATATCTGCCTAATGATAAAATGCCTGAACGTGATCCTGATGATTTCAGATATACGGATTTAATTGGGTATCTAGTGATTGATGAGGTACATGGAGAACTTGGAGAAATTACACATGTGCAAGAAATGCCACAACAATTTATAGCCACCGTTGATTTCAATGGCAAGGAGCTTATGTTCCCATTAAATGATGATTTAATGCTCGGTATTGATTCAGAAGATCAAGTATTGGAGGTTGATTTGCCCGAAGGCTTAGTTGAGTTGTATAAAGAAATTTAACATCTTCACTATCGAACATGAAGAAATATAAGCCACTACACAAAGATGTGTAGTGGCTTATTTATTTTATCTGATCTTGTTTTTATAGCGCTATAAGCGTATAATTTTTTGAGCAAGTTTCTAATATTATTTTGATTATAAATTTCTATTACCGATATTAGCCGATGCTTATAGAGAAAGGCAGAGGGACTAGACCCAATGAAGCCTTAGCAACCTGTTATTTTATAAGGTGCTACATTCTACCCCAACTCAGAGATGGGAAAGATAAGTTGAAACAAGTTTACTTGTGCATTTCGATGTAAGCCAACCAAAATCATATTTAAAAAAAATTAATGAAAATCGTTGATCATATCAGTAATGCCAAAGGAAAAACTTTGTTTTCTTTTGAATTGTTGCCTCCAGCCAAGGGGCAAGGTATCCAGAGTATTTTTAAAACAATGGATGCACTAATGGAATTCAAGCCTCCCTTTATCGATGTGACTTATCATAGAGAAGACTATATGTATAAGAAACACGAAAGCGGTTTATTAGAGCGTGTGGCTTATCGTAAACGTCCAGGAACAGTTGCTATCTGTGCCGCTATTATGAATAAGTATAAAGTGGATGCTGTTCCTCATCTTATATGTGGAGGATTTACGAAAGAAGAAACGGAGAATGCATTAATTGATCTAAATTTCTTAGGTATTGATAATGTGCTGGTACTAAGGGGAGATGCACGAAAAGGTGATTCTGATTTTATTCCAACAGATGGTGGACATGCATTTGCAACGGATTTATTGCAACAGGTGGTTGATATGAATCAGGGACAATATCTCCATGAAGATATTGCTATATCTGAAAAAACAAACTTTTGTATTGGTGTAGCGGGTTATCCAGAGAAACATTTTGAAGCGCCAAACTTCAATACAGATTTCAAATGGTTAAAAAAGAAAGTAGAAATGGGAGCAGAATTTATCGTGACCCAAATGTTTTTTAATGTAGAAAAATACAAAGAGTTTGTTACAAAATGTAGAGAAAATGGTATTCATGTTCCTATAATACCCGGATTGAAACCGTTGACAACTAAAAAGCAATTGATTACCCTACCTAAGATTTTCCATTTGGATATTCCCGAAGAATTGAGTGAAGCGGTCTCCGCATGTAAAAGTAATGCTGATGTAAGACAAGTGGGAGAAGAATGGCTAGTACAGCAGTGTAAAGAATTAATCGATTTCGGGGCTCCCGTTTTACATTTTTACACCATGAGTAATCCCGGACCGACAAAAAGTATTGTAGAAAAGTTATTCTAAATCAACCTATTTAACGATCAGCCTGCCACGTAAATGTAGCGGGCTTTTTTTATAGGCTGTATTTTTTTGTTAAAAAAAGTTAATCTAGTTCAATTGAAATCTTCTTTCATTATATTTAATTGATTATATATCATCAATTAAACCTGGATCATTCATGAGCTATCAGAAAGTGAACAATATGTTAGGCTGGCTATGTGCCATCATAGCAACAGTAGTTTTTATTATTACGGCTGAGCGGACAACAAGCTGGTGGGACACCGGTGAGTTTATTGCTTCAGCTTATAAACTCCAGATTGTTCATCAGCCAGGAGCACCATTGTTTCTGATGGTACAGAATATCTTTTCAAATTTTGCATTAGGTAATGTGGCTCAGATTGCCTTTTGGATGAATATCGGATCTGCTGTATGCAGTGGTTTGACAGTATTATTTTTATTTTGGACCATTACAGCGTTAGGAAAAAAGATCAGTCATTCTGATGATAAACCAATTCATAAAAATCAAGTTATTAAAATTATGGGAGCAGGTCTTGTCGGTGCCTTAGCCTATAGTTTCTCCGATACATTTTGGTATTCAGCAGTAGAATCAGAGGTCTACGCGATGTCCTCCTTGTGTACTGCAGTAGTATTTTGGGCGATATTAAAGTGGGAAGCTCGCGCAAATAAACCACAAGCAGATCGATGGCTTATCGTTATCGCTTATATCATCGGACTATCAATTGGGGTTCATTTATTGAACTTATTGGTGATTCCAGCTATAGCTCTTATCATCTATTTCAAGAAAACAGACCGGACAACTTTATGGGGAATCAGTAAAGCAATGATAATTGGACTCGGAGTACTGGCATTAATTCTTTGGGGCGTGATTCAGTATCTCATTAAGTATGCCGCCAAATTTGATTTATTTTTTGTCAACACCCTCGGGCTGGCATTTGGGTCAGGGATATTGGTTTTTGTAGCGTTGATTCTATCAACATTAATTTATGGTATCTATTACTCCATAAGAAAGGGGAAAGTTGTGTTAAATACGGCATTACTAGCAACCTGCTTTATTCTTTTGGGATACAGTTCCTTTACCATGGTTCTGATTCGAGCGAATGCCAATCCTTCCCTAAACAATAATGACCCTAAAAATGTTTTTTCTTTCTTAGGTTATTTAAGTCGAGAACAGTACGAATCAGAACCATTGATAAAAGGTCCATATTTTGATGCAAATCCAACTGGAGTCAATGAACGTGTTGATTATAGAAAAGACAGTCATCAATATGCCGCAATAAAAAGGTCGTCCAGTTATCAATTTGATCGAGAAACCATATTTCCAAGGATTTATAGTCAGAAACCCTATCATCAATATTTTTATAAAGGCTATTTAGGAATTGAAGAAGGCCGAAAAGCCAATTTTGCTGATAATTTAAAATTCTTTTTTAATTATCAGATTGGACATATGTATGCGCGATATTTTCTATGGAATTTTGTTGGTCGGCAAAATGACCAACAAGGAAATGGTTCATTAACAGAAGGAAATTGGTTATCAGGTATTAGAGCTATTGACAATCTACATCTTGGAGGGCAATCCAAATTGTCTGATGAAATGATTCATAATCCAACTAGAAATACTTACTTTTTTCTTCCTTTATTGATAGGACTCGCTGGTGCATTTTGGCATTTTAAGAGGAATAAGAAGGATGCGATTGTCGTGGGACTATTATTTGTTTTTACAGGTTTGGCTATTGTTATATATTTAAATCAATCTCCATTACAACCACGTGAACGGGATTATGCTTATGCAGGATCATTTTATGCCTTTGCCATTTGGATTGGTTTAGGGGTATTTGCTATTTCAGAACTATTAAAAAAATATGCAAACGAAAGAAATACAGCCCTGTTTGCAACATCACTGTGTCTATTTGCTGCGCCATTAATACTTATTAATCAAAATTGGGATGATCATAATCGATCTGAAAAATCCTTAGCAAGGGATGTTGCAAAAAATTATTTAGAAACTTGTGCTCCCAATGCAATTTTATTTACTTATGGTGATCATGATACTTTTCCATTATGGTATTTGCAAGAAGTAGAGGGTGTACGTCGAGATGTCAGGATAGTGGTCATTAGTTATTTGACTTCTGATTGGTACTTTCGGCAGGTGAAAAATGCAACTTATCAAGCTGCCGGATTACCGATAACCATTCCAAATGAAAAGGTGGCAAAAGGTATTCGAGAATCTTTGCCTTATCATGACCTGAATTTAGTAGGATCTACAGATATTAAATTATTGTTAGATTTCTTACTATCCGACAGTAATGATCATAAACTACAAATGAGAGATGGACAATATGAAAACTTCTTGCCCACAAAACAACTTAGACTTGCTGTCAATAAATCTGAGGTAATCAAAAATCGAGTAGTGCCGCAGGAATGGGAAAATGAAATATCAAATCAATTGGAGTGGACTTTTGGAAATGATTATGTAACACGGGCAGACCTAGGGCTGATGTCAGTTCTTGCCAATAACAATTGGCAAAGACCAATTTATTTTTCAAGCATGGTGCCTAGTGAAAACCTCATGGGATTGGACAAATACATGGTCGATGAGGGATTTGCCAAACGTCTGATGCCTATTGATGCAAAACTTTCAGAAGGGGAATCCCTAATAAATATAGATAAATTATACAAAAATATTGTTGAAAAATATGCTTGGGGCAATATAAACCAAGCAACTTATATTGATACAGATTCCTTCAGATTTGCAGGTATGTATGCAGAAGAAATCTTTGGAAAAGCAGCAAGAACTTTGTTTGCACAGGGTAAAACAGAACAAGCAAGACAAGTTGCTGTAAAAGCATTTAATGAACTACCACAGCGTCTATACAGTATGGCTGATGTGACAAGTTATGTAGATGTTATTGATACTCTTTATAAAACTGGAGAAAGTAAATTTGCTAATCAACTTGTTGATCGTAATCTCAAATTTTTAACAGAACATATGGATTATTATCAACAATTGGCTACAGATAAACCCGAAACAGGACTAGAAGTTCAAAATATAAAAATTGCTCTTGACTCTGTTGATCGGTATGAACGGATACTCGCAAATACGAAAGAAAAAGATCGGTATGCTTATGTTGCTGATCTGAGCAGAAAATATAAAATGATCTATCTAAGAGATTGATTCATACAATGAATGAGACCAGTAATTATATCAAAGTACTGGTCTCTTTTCGTTTTAAAATATAAGGTAAACATTTCTTTACAAGGTCTGTCGACTCTTTCTAAAATCTTACCCCTAGACCAAAACCTAGAAGAAAGGGATTTATGCTCACCTTTGCAGGAATATTTAATCCAGTTGCAAGGTTACTTGCATCCACATTGACATCTGTTTTCAGAAAGATGTGTTTCACATCAAGATTTACAAAGAAATTTTTCGAAATGTTAATGTCAACACCCAACTGAGTTGCTAACCCAAAGGCATTATCATATTTTACGTTTTTAACTATATTTCCAGCATCTTCATTGTAAAATATAGTATAGTTAGCCCCAACACCGACATATGGTTTAATAGATGGACTAGGATAGAAATGATATTGAACAGTTAAAGTTGGTGGCAACAACCAAACACTCCCCAAGTCAATATTATTATTCGTGCTACCACCAATAGCCGATAAATCCGAATTTGTAGTGGATACTTTGTGTTTCGTGGTTCCTAGAATCAATTCTGCCGCGATGTTTTTGTTAAAAAAGTAAGTGAAATCCAGTTCAGGAATAAACTGACTTGAAATAGAAACATTTCCGTCGATCGTGGATACATCAGCATTTTCGATAGGGACAACTCCTACACCTCTAAGACGTATCTGCCATCTATCAAAGTCTTTAGTTTCTTGTGCCTGACTTATTCCTAATCCGAATAATAAACATACAGCAGTTGCAAATAATAACTTTTTCATATTTGAATGTGTTAATTGTGATTATTCAAATATAAAGAGGTCGCAGCTTTAAATATGTGACAAAAATCAAGAGTAGTTATGAAGGTAATTACTTTCTAGATCGAGTAAACTATCGATATTTATCATCAGTGATTCTATTTTTTTTGAAGAGGATGACGTAAAAAAAGGGAAGCTATTGCCTCCCTTTTTATTGTTATTATTGACCTTTTTTCACTTCTTTGGCCCAAGAATCTTTTAGCCCAACTGTACGGTTGAAGACCAAATGATCTGGTGACGAAGAGGTATCTAAAGTGAAATATCCCAATCGGATGAATTGATATCCTTTTCCCGGTATCGCATTTAACAAATCAGGTTCTATATATGCTTTGCTAATTTTTAAACTATCGGGATTAATCGATTCTTTAAAATTTTCAGATGCAGCAGGGTTTTCATCGTTAAATAAACGATCATATAATCTAATTTCAGTTTCCTTAGCATGTGGAACAGAAACCCAGTGAATGGTACCTTTTACCTTCATCCCGGAAGTATCTTCTCCAGATTTTGAATTAGGGACATAGGTACAATGAACCTCAATTACTTGACCATTTGCGTCTTTGACGAAGTCATGGCAGGTTACGATATAGGCATTTTTTAAACGTACAGATAGACCAGGGCCTAAACGGAAAAATTTCTTTGGAGCATCTTCCATAAAGTCATCACGTTCGATCCATAATTCATTTGAAAAAGGGATCATACGTGAACCTTCGCCACCTTCAACCTCAGGGTTATTTTCACCATGTAACTCTTCTATATGGTCGGTCGGGAGATTAGTAATCACTAATTTAATAGGATCCAAGACAGCCATTCTTCTCCATGCTGTTTTATTCAAATCCTCACGAATACAGAATTCTAACAAACTTACATCAATCATGTTTTCGCGTTTAGCGACACCGATTTTATCACAGAATGCACGAATACTCGCCGGTGTATAACCTCTTCTACGCAGACCAGAAATTGTCGGCATACGCGGATCGTCCCAACTTTCGACAAATTTATCATTGACCAATTGCAGTAGCTTACGCTTACTCATCACAGTATAAGTCATGTTAAGGCGAGCAAATTCATATTGTTTAGAAGGGTAAATCTCTAGTTTTTCAATACACCAATCATATAGCGCACGGTGTGGAATAAATTCCAGTGTACAAATGGAATGTGTGATTTTTTCAATGGAATCTGATTGTCCGTGAGCAAAATCATACATAGGATAGATGCACCATTTGTTACCAGTGCGGTGGTGATGTGCATGCTTGATGCGGTATAATAAAGGATCACGTAAGTGCATATTTGGATTTGCAAGATCTATTTTAGCACGCAATACTTTTTCACCATCTTGGTATTTACCATCTTTCATTTCTTGAAAAAGAACCAAGTTCTCTTCAATACTACGACTACGATTCGGGGTAGGAACTCCAGGCTCAGTTGGTGTACCTTTTGCTGCCGCAATTTCTTCGGCAGTACTATCATCTACATACGCCAGATCTTTTTTGATTAAGTCTACAGCATATTGATATAAAGTATCAAAATAATCCGAAGTATATAATTCCTGTGCCCAGCTAAAGCCAAGCCATTGAATGTCGTTTTTAATGCTTTCAACGTATTCTGTATCCTCTGTAACAGGGTTAGTGTCGTCAAAACGTAAGTTAGTCTTGCCATTGTATTTCTGACCTAAACCAAAGTTTAAGCAAATAGATTTAGCATGACCGATGTGAAGATAGCCGTTTGGCTCGGGAGGGAAACGTGTTAATACACGTCCATCATGTGCCCCATTACGAAGATCCTCTTCGATAATTTCTTCAATAAAATTTAATGATTTCTCCTCGTTTATCATAATACAAAGTTAAGTATTACTTCGAATTATCCGTAGTAGTTCTTACATTTTAAAGTAAGTTGTTTTAAGAGAAAAAATACTGTAATAAAGAGTGTAATAGTACTAACAGTATAAGGAAGGAAAATGAATTCTTTAAATAGTAAAAGGGTCGGTTGCCCGACCCTTTTATATCCTATCTATAAGAAAATACATCTCCAAGATCTTCATTACTAGTAAAAGTACAATTAAGATCTGTCAATGCTCCGGTACCGATATTAATGACCATTCCATGTACAGCCAGATCATTTCTATCTTTCCAAGCATTTTGGATAATGGAAGTTGTACACAAATTGAATACCTGCTCTTGTACATTTAGCTCAATTAATCTGTCTACTTTTTTCTCATGGTCCTCTATAGCGTCTATTTCAGCCGCATGTAAACGATATACATCTTTGATATGGCACAACCAGTTATCAATAATACCAAATTGATTACGACTCAATGATGCAGCAACACCACCACATCCATAGTGACCAGCGATTATGATTTGTTTTACTTTTAAAACATTGACCGCATAATCCAGTACAGATAGCATACTCATGTCTGAATGCACACACATGTTTGCAATATTACGGTGTACAAATACTTCTCCAGGTTTAGTACCTGTGATTTCATTTGCTGGCACACGACTATCTGCACAACCAATCCATAAAATTTCTGGATTTTGACCTTTTGCTAATTGTTGAAAACGACCTGATGTATCATTCTTAACAAAGTCCATCCATTCACGATTTCCGTCTAAAATTTTTTTAAATCCTAATTCTAAATCTTTTTCCATTTTATATATATATTAATACAGTTCATATGTAATTGAGCTGCATGTTTTATCCCTGATAGGATACAAATCTCGTTAATTAATTGTTTTTATTTTATTATTTTTTCTTGTATTCAACATCTGTCAGTTCAATACGCTTTCCTTTGGTCAATGCATTTTGTTGAAAATCTTTAATGACCTCAATGACATCCTTATCAATGAATTTACTTGCTGTACCATTGATAACAATCAAACCAACAGATTTAGGTAAGCTATAAAGCTTTTGCTGTATAGGTGCTTTATTTAAAAAAGATACCTCCTCTGCCAACGTGATGACAGCTTTATCGTAGTCATCTTGTTTTACAATATCAAATTTAAAAGCATTTTGCATATTCGCTTTTAAAATATAAAAAGTAGCTACCACAAGTCCAATACCCACACCCATGAGTAAGTCTGTCAATACAATGGCTACAATTGTTGCAAAGAAAGGAATGAATTGATCAAGTCCTTTTTTATACATGGAAGTAAATAAAGCGGGTTTGGCTAATTTAAATCCAGTTTGCAATAAAATAGCCGCTAGACAGGATAATGGAATAAAGTTTAAAACATTAGGGATGATTAGAATTGCTAATAGTAACCAAATACCATGAAGTAATGCCGATTGTCTAGTTCTTCCGCCAGCGTTCACATTGGCTGATGAGCGTACAATAACTGACGTCATTGGTAAACCTCCCAATAAACCACTTGTTATATTGCCGACACCCTGAGCGATAAGTTCACGATTAGTGGGTGTATTTCTTTTGAATGGATCAATTTTATCAACCGCCTCGATACTTAATAGAGTCTCTAAACTGGCAATAATTGCAATGGTGAAAGCGACTATCCAGACCTCTTTATTGATGATTTGCGTGAAATCTGGAAGTGTAAATAGCCCTGTGAATTCAGCAAAGGAATTGACAATAGGTACAAGTACAAATTGTGACTCTGCTAATTGAAAACGTGTACCATTAAAAGCAAACGATAAGCCTATTCCAAGAGCAACTACAATTAATGGAGCTGGGATCTTGTTTAGCTTTGGAATTTTAGACCAATAGATTAAGACAATCAATGAAAGTATACAAATTATCAAAGCACCGGGGCCAATTGAAGACATCAATGTGTCTGTAAATGCGCCGATTCCATGGCCATTATCAAGCTCAAAAGCATGAGTTTCCATCATACCAAGTGCCAACGGAATTTGCTTCAATATGATGGTGATCCCAATTGCAGCAAGCATTCCGACGATAACAGAAGAAGGGAAATAATTTCCTATCATGCCGGCTTTAACGACTCCAAGAATCAATTGGATAACACCTGCAATAACTACAGCTAATAAAAAAGTTTCATAGGCACCTAGGCTCTGAATAGCGCCCAAAACAATGACCGTAAGACCAGCTGCAGGGCCACTGACGCTCAAAGGTGATTTACTGATAGAAGAGACGACGACACCGCCAATCACTCCTGTTAACAATCCTGCAAACAATGGCGCACCAGAGGCCATTGCAATGCCCAAACATAGTGGGAGTGCTACTAAAAACACCACAACACTAGCGGGTACATCATATTTTAAGTCTCTTTTCGATAGTTTTAGAAAAGCAGACATACGAGTTCCAAACATTAGTTTTTGTCTAAAATTTTACCTGATATTTTACAATATTTTGCTCTAATCAGACGTGATTAAAGTTTATTTCATGCACGAAGGCACAGAAAGGGAAAATTAACAGTTAGGAGGCGGCGTAGGAACAGAAGGGTGGAATGCGCGAATACTTTTTTCATTTTTCAAGTAATGCTTTTGATTCCCATGATTATCAGTAATGATGGCTAAGAAATAGGATTCTTCCGTTTTAGCATTAAAAAACTTTGAACCAGATTCATTACTATCACTGTGTGCACCATTGTTGTTTTCAATTTCTAATTGGAGCACAATTTGAAGAATTGTGTTTTGATCTAATAAAGAAGAAAATATAGGCGTTATCGATATGCTCATCTTTACGAAAAAGATTAAAGCACATAATAGAGCTGCGATATTTCTAATTTTTTTATTAAACATTTTTTTTCAAAGCTGTATCTGTTCCTTTTTTAGAGTACGTAAAAATACATTTTTCATGTTAAAAAATTATTAATTTTTTGAAAAAAAGTCCTTGCTGACAAAAAAATTACAAAGACTCAATATTTCGTTCTATATTTAATCTAAGAAATATAATTTGTAAAAGGTGGAGGTATTTTTAAGATAAGGACTGGTTCCTTTATAAAACTAGTATATTAAAGAATGGAAGATCAAGCATTATTTATTGAAAAAGTAAAAGCATCCTATAATCCTAAAGGTGCCTACATTTATTTAGGAGCCGGTATTTTAGAGGGAAATATCCTTGCTGATGCTCAAGTTAATTTAGCTTTAAAAATGATGAACCGCCATGGTTTGATTGCTGGGGCAACGGGTACAGGTAAAACGCGAACCTTACAATTGATTGCTGAACAGTTGTCCGACAGTGGTGTTCCTGTTTTCATGTTGGATGTCAAAGGTGACTTGTCAGGTCTAGCTCTAGAGGGCCAAACCAATCAAGCACTTATCGATAGAGGTAATGCCGTTGGTGTTCCATTTCAGCCCGCTAGTTTTCCTGTTGAATTGTTTTCATTGACTGGGAATAAGGGAACCACTATGCGGATTAAAGTATCCGATGTTGGTCCGATTCTATTAGCACGAATTTTGGAATTGAATGATACGCAAACTGGAGTTTTAGCCGCAATATTTAAATATGCGCAAGATCACAATATGCCTTTAGTCGATTTTAATGATGTTAAAAAATTATTAAGTTATCTGGCCGATGGTCCAGGCAGTGAAGAGATTAAAGATGATTATGGTAAAATAAGTACATCAAGTTCTGGAACTATTTTACGTAAAATAGTGGCTATAGAGCAACAAGGAGTCGCGCATATATTTGGCGAGAAGGAATTTGATATCCGAGATTTGTTTCAAAAAGTAGATGGTAAGGGAGTTATAAGTTTATTGAATATTTCGGATGTTCAAGACCAACCAGTGCTATTTTCAACTTTTTTATTAAGTATTTTAGCACAATTATTTAAAAATTTACCTGAGGTAGGAGACTTAGATAAACCAAAATTGGTTTTCTTTTTTGATGAAGCTCACTTGCTGTTTAAAGATGCTTCAAAGACATTCATGAAACAAGTCGAGCAAATTGTGAGATTGATTCGTTCCAAAGGGGTTGGTATTTTCTTCTGTACTCAATCTCCAACAGATGTTCCAGAATCTGTTTTAGCCCAATTGGGCAATCGTATTCAGCACGCGTTACGTGCTTTTACGCCAAATGACGCCGAGAACTTAAGAAAGACCGTCAAGACTTATCCAAAATCGGATTTTTATGCAATTGATCAAATTTTGACATCATTGGGCACCGGGCAAGCATTGATTACGGTGTTAAATGATAAAGGAATTCCTACAGAAGTCGTGGCTACACATCTTGTACCCGCTCGAGCTGTAATGGGACCAGCAGATACGACGACCTATGATGACCTCATAACGCGTTCAGATCTGTATACCAAATATCAGCAGCGCGAAGAGAATCGTTCCGCAGCAGAGATCATCGATGAGAAAATGGAAATTGCTGCACATCAACAAGAGCAATTGACCCGTGCCAAAGAAGAAGAAAAGCGTTCAAAAAGCACTTCAAGAAGACAGACCCCATTAGAAGCTGCACAGAAAACGGCAACAACAACCTTAGCTAGGGAAGGGGTCAAGCTGTTAGGAAAATTAGCAAGTGGTTTGTTAACAGCATTCTTTAAGAAAAAGTAATCTAATATGTATATATTTGCAAAAATTTAAACTAGAAACGACCTAGAAATTGGATATGAGTAAACCAACTTTATTAATTTTGGCAGCAGGTATGGCTAGCCGTTACGGATCATTGAAACAGATCGATGCTTTTGGGCCTCACGGCGAAACTATTATTGATTATTCTATCTATGATGCTATCAATGCTGGGTTTGGCAAAGTAGTATTTATAATTCGTGAAGAATTTTTAGATAAAATGAAAGAGGTCTTTGACGAAAAATTGAAAGGAAAGATCGAAGTAGATTATGCTTTCCAAGATTTTGATTTGAAGAAATATGGCATTGACCGTGAAATAGAGCGTGCTAAACCTTGGGGTACTGCACATGCGGTATTGAGTGCTAAAAATAATGTCAATGAACCTTTTTGTGTAATCAATGCTGATGATTTTTATGGAACAGACTCCTACCAAAAAATGGCGAAATTCTTAACAACAGAAGTATCAGATGAGCAAATGGCGTTAATGGGATTTCAAGTAGGCAATACGCTATCCGATTATGGTTATGTATCTAGAGGTGTTTGTGAAGTAAGTCCTTCTGGACATATGGAAAGTGTAACAGAACGCACTAAAATTTATTATAAAGAACTTGACGGTGAGAAAAAGATTGTCTTTGAAGAAGGCGATGTCATTACTGAATTGGATCCAAAAAGCCGTGTATCAATGAATTTTTGGGGTTTCACTCCTAAGGTTTTTGAAGTTGCTGAAGGTATGTTCAAAGATTTTGTTGAAAAAAATTCAGAAGACCCTAAATCCGAGTTTTTTATACCTTCTGTAGCAGATTATTTGGTGCAAACTAAGCAAGCCGATTTTAAAGTTATCCCGACATCATCAAAATGGTTCGGTGTTACTTATAAAGAAGATAAGGAAATTGTACAGACATCTATTTTAAAATTAATCGCCGATGGAGCTTATCCAGAAAAATTATTTTAAGATATAATCATAGTATTTTCTTAAACCCGTCACATTTGTTACGGGTTTTTTTTATGTTTGAATATTAGGAAGTATTTTCATCCTAGTATTCAAGTCCATTATAAACATGAAAAAAATATTGAAAGTGTTATTATATATCCTAATCAGCATAATCGTGATCGTTTTTGTGTACTGGTTGTCAGAGCGCATTCTTTCACGCATGAGTGCACATAGGGAGCCCTCTATACTGCCGAAAGAGGTTGCCGTGTATATTATGTCCAATGGTGTTCATACTGATCTGGTAGTACCTGTTAAAACCAGTCAGATGGAGTGGTCCACGTTATTTCCCTTTCAAAATAACAAGGGAAAAGAAACAGATTATAGTTATGTGGGAGTAGGCTGGGGTGATAAGGGTTTTTATTTAAATACTCCAGAATGGAAAGATTTAAAAGCTTCTACTGCATTTGTTGCTGCAACTGGTATTGGCGAGACAGCACTTCACGTAACTTATCATAAAGAAATAACCGAAAGCGAGCTATGTTTTAAGTACATGATTGATACGGTACAATATCAGTCCCTCATTGATTTTGTGAAGTCATCGTTGGAATATGATACTGAAAATAAACCCATTGTAATTAATACCAGTGCACAGTATGGAGATTCAGATGCTTTTTATGAAGCAAAGGGATCATATAGTATGTTTTACTCATGTAATACTTGGACAAATGAAGCCTTAAAAAAAGCAAATATGCCAGCAGGTATTTGGGCAACATTAGACAAAGGGATATTGAGTCATTACAAAAAGTAATCGTATCGATCTAAAGACCATTTGGCAGTTGGCTGAAACCTCTATGGTCGTGCTGTAATATCAGATATTGATAGATGTATATTCCAGTAGAACAAAAGTATGGTTTTGATAAAATAAGTGAAAAAAAAGCCCGAAGACAAATCTTCGAGCTTTTTTATTTGAGGAGGAGTTAGATTACTTAACTTCTTCGTATTCTACGTCAGTTACATCATCACCACCTTGGTTACCTTTGTTAGCTTGACCAGCATCACCTTGAGGTTGTGAACCGCCTTGTGAAGCAGCATACATCTCTTCAGAAGCAGCATTCCAAGCATTGTTTACTTCTGCAGAAGCAGAATCGATATCAGCAAAACTTCTAGCTTCAAAAGCAGCTTTTAATTTTACTAAGCCAGCTTCGATAGCAGCTTTTTTATCTGCTGAAATTTTATCTCCGTATTCTTTTAATTGTTTTTCTGTTGAGAAAATCAAAGCATCAGCACCATTGATTTTGTCTGCTTCTTCTTTCATTTTTTGATCTGCTTCAGCATTTGCTTCAGCTTCCTCTTTCATTTTTTTGATTTCTTCGTCAGATAAACCAGATGAAGCTTCGATACGAATATTTTGCTCTTTTCCAGTTGCTTTATCTTTAGCAGAAACTTTGATGATACCATTTGCATCGATGTCAAATGTTACTTCAATTTGAGGAACACCACGAGGAGCTGAAGGGATATCATTTAAGTGGAAACGGCCAATCGTACGGTTTTGAGCTGCCATTGGACGCTCACCTTGTAAGATGTGGATTTCAACAGATGGTTGATTATCAGAAGCAGTTGAAAACGTTTCCGACTTTTTAGTAGGAATAGTTGTATTTGCTTCAATTAACTTAGTCATTACACCACCCATAGTTTCGATACCCAATGATAAAGGAGTAACGTCTAATAATAATACGTCTTTCACTTCACCAGTTAATACACCACCTTGGATAGCAGCACCTAATGCAACAACTTCATCAGGGTTAACACCTTTAGAAGGCTCTTTTCCGAAGAATGCTTTTACTGCATCAACGATTGCAGGGATACGTGTAGAACCACCAACTAAGATGATCTCATCGATATCACCTGTACTGAATCCAGCATTTTTCAATGCAGAACGACAAGGATCGATTGTGCGTTTGATCAAGTCAGCAGCTAAGCTCTCAAATTTAGCACGTGATAAAGGACGAACTAAGTGTTTCGGTCCTGTTGCATCAGCAGTGATGTATGGCAAATTGATTTCAGTCGAAGTTGTGCTTGATAACTCAATTTTAGCTTTCTCAGCAGCTTCTTTCAAACGTTGCAACGCCATTGGATCTTTTTTCAAGTCAAAGCCATTGTTTTCGTTTTTAAACTCATCATTCAACCAGTTGATGATTACGTTATCAAAGTCATCACCACCTAAGTGAGTATCACCGTCAGTAGATTTTACTTCAAATACACCATCACCTAATTCTAATACAGAAACGTCATGTGTACCACCACCACAGTCAAAAACAACAATTTTCATGTCTTTGTGTGCTTTATCTAGACCGTAAGCTAAAGCTGCAGCTGTTGGCTCGTTGATGATACGTTTAACTGTTAGACCAGCGATTTCACCAGCTTCTTTAGTTGCTTGGCGTTGTGCATCATTAAAGTATGCAGGTACTGTAATAACAGCTTCAGTTACTTCTTGACCTAAGAAATCTTCTGCAGTTTTCTTCATTTTTTGAAGAATCATAGCCGAAATTTCTTGAGGCGTATATTTACGGTCGTCAATTTCTACACGAGGTGTATTATTGTCGCCTTTTACTACATTGTAAGGTACATGTTGCGCTTCTTTTACAGACTCATCATATGATAAACCCATAAAGCGTTTAATAGAATAAATAGTTTTAGTTGGGTTTGTGATCGCTTGACGTTTTGCTGGATCACCAACCTTACGTTCTCCACCTTCAACAAAAGCAACGATAGAAGGAGTTGTACGTTTACCTTCATTGTTAGCAATAACTACCGGCTCGTTACCTTCCATTACAGCAACACATGAATTGGTCGTACCTAAGTCGATTCCTATTATTTTAGACATATTATATATATTTATTTTTTACTAATCTGTTTGTATATCTACCCTAATCAACCCTTGTGCCAATCATTTTGTTTGCATGAAATTGGATGAAATTAGTAATGTAACGTCAGTATTGGTGACAAACTGTCATTTCTGTGTTTATTTATTATGTCTGAATTGTACAAATGGCAAAATTTTGTCATATTGTGTCCCTAAATAAAAAAGCTATTTTATGCAGTTCGACGAATACATATCTTATTTTCAAACCATATTAGATGATCCACAGCAATATGAAGTTTATCAAGATGAAGAAATTTTAAGCTATACGAAGCTAAATTGGTCACGTATGAACCGTTGGTTGAAAAAATTCCAGCCAAATGCTGAAACCACTTCTTTTATAAATGGAATATCAATAAAGCAACATTGGATTTTGATTACAGAACCTTGGTGTGGAGATGCAGCACATTCTGTACCCATGATTTACCAGTTGGTCAAAAACAATCCAGCTATTGTATTGGATATTCAACTCCGTGATTCGGAACCTTATCTAATTGAACAATACTTGACCAATGGTGGCAAATCTATTCCTAAATTAATCATTCGCAACGAACAAGGTGAAGATATTGCCGTTTGGGGGCCACGCCCTCAAGGTTGTACAGATTTATTTGTTATGATGAAGGAGAAGGGAGCTGAATTTCATGAGATAAAAGAAGAAATTCAAAAATGGTATAATCATGATAAAGGAGTTGCTATACAACAAGAAATAGTAAGGCTACTATCCTGATAAATATTAGAACAGATGATTTAGTAGATAATCTGTTCTAATATTTGTCTTCTTTGCTCAGATTCATTTCCTCCTCTACCTCTAAATATACTGCTAGAAAGCAATTTGAAAAAATCATTAGCCGTCATTTCTTTCGCTTTTTTATCTCTCCACGAATTTGAAATTTCATCATTCGTAAACTTGACTTCTGTAGCCCAGTAATTAATATGCATTTCAGGAATTACAAGTCCTAATATCATACCAGGCAATCCATTAGTTAAAACAGGACCTGCAGAAATTGGAATCTCTTCCGAATAAAATGCAATAAGATACAATGAATCTTTTGTTGCTCCGTTGACACGTCTACACTCGTAACCAGCAATGGTTCTAAACTCATCCGTAAATCGCCAAGTAACTTGTTGAAGACTGTCCTTGATCAGGATTTTTTCATCTATTTGTAATTGTATCTCCGAAGTTCTGGATCTGAGATTTTGAACATATATTTTCTCACCCATCTTATTATTTCCTCTCATCATTCCCCCCATACGATTTCCTCCATTATTATTTCTTTGCGAGCCACCTGCACCTCCGCGAGAACCTCCCCCTGAGGAACGACTACCTTTTGTAATACCAGGAGCTGTCATTGTTGATTTTACTGGTGTACTCGTATCGCTAGGAGACATGACAGTTTGATTCTCATCAAATTGTAATACGAAGTTTGAGGTCGAACTTTCAGGCATCTCATCGATATTTCCCATATACATCATACCCCTATTATTACCTCCATATTTTGCCATTATATCTCGCATTCGTGCTTTTGTATACACGACTTTCTCATATTGGATGCTACCTTTCGTTGTAAAATATGCATGCTGGGCAAATGAGTTCATCCCGCTTAATAAAAGCATAAAACCTATTAATAATCTAGTCATTTTTCTTTCCTAAGTTTTTGTTAAAATCCCATTTCAATCCGACCATGAAGTATTGCGTTAAGAGCTGTTGCTGTGATTCAGAAAAATTACTGCTATCAAATGATCGATTAATAGTATTAAATGTTTTAAAAATATCAAAAGCTTTTAAACTCAATTGAAGATTATTGCTCATCAATTTTTTATTTAATTCGAGGTTCATATAAAATTGGTGAATAGCCTTTGTGAACACTTTATTTTTACCTGTATAACCATAGTTAACCACCTGCACTAAATCAAATTTGTAAGGGAGGAAATATTTAATATCAGCATTAAGATTAGTTCTTAAGCTGTTGTTATTTAATTCAGGTTTTAAAAGAGTTTCTTGTCGGTCGATGCCGATATTACTAAAAAAGTTGAAATCAATCACTTTAGAATTTTGTTTATTTAATCCAAAGCCTATACTCGCATTGTAATTTTTAGAATTGTTTAATTCACCATTGATAAAATCGTAACTATTACCATAACTTAGATTTGCATTGGGATTGAACTGAAGTAAATTATTGAATATTGGCTTGCTATACCCTGAATAAACTCGCGCAGACCAATTGACTTTATCACTAATATTTACATAATTACTAGTCGTAACACCAAGTGTATCGAGCACCCTTTTGTTTGCAATCGGGTTATGAGTAGTACTAATTCCTGCATTAATATTGAAACTAGAACTTCTTAAAATACTAAAACTGTTGAAATTGAAGTTATAAGAATTTTCGGTCGATTTTTTTAAATCAGGATTCCCCAATTGTATAAATAATGGATTCGTTAATGGTTGTAAAGATTGCAATTGTCCAAACGTTGGTATCTTATTAGATGTACTGTAACTGACCATCAAATTTTTATTTAATGTTAATTTATAATTGATGTTCATATTTAGGTTATTATCCCAAAAGTTACGCTTTAGGTCAATATCGCGATATGTATCGATTAATTTTTGATTTTTATAGCTTATCGTATTTGAAATAGTGACGTTTATTTTGTCTTTAAGATTATAGTTTATTTGAATATTAACCCCTTGATTGAAATTTCTATTTTCTTCATTTTTTGAATATAGAGAATCCAATTTGGTGTATTTTCCCAATTCATCTATATTAGACGAATTATTAAGACTTTTGGAAATATTGGTATTCATCGTATACCCTAAGGTCAAATATAGATCCTGGAACACTTTTTCATTAAGATTTAAAGAAGCACCGATTCGATTGCTGGTGCTGGAGTTAACACGCTGCTGATCCAGCACCACGCTATCAACTACGTTTTCTTTATAATAATTTGTCGTAGAGTTTACCTGTGCAATAGATTTGTTTTGCGATATCTGGGTATTGAACTGTGCATTTAACGATCTACCATTGTTATTTAATCTTCTTCTATAATTAATGCGAAAATCCGCGTTATCGTTATTGCCATTAGAATTATTTCTTTCTTTAAAAGTATTTGTTAGCGTAGTATCGTTATTCGTTATAGTGCGATTTGAGGTACTTTTACTTTGAGAATTTGATTTACCCGCATTGAATTGAACATCCAAATTCTGGATAGAATCAATTTTGAATCGAACTTGTGTTCGGAAATTATTATTTTTAGTATCATCATCTGAAGTGCTGTAGCCCGTAGTTTCTCGCATTTTATCTGGAAAAATCTCTTTACTGTAGGATTGCCTCTCATTAGAAGCGCTATTATTATTAAAATTGTAACTAGAGTTTAAGGACAATCTTTTCTTTAAAAACACGTTATCATAATTAATACCAATATTTTTGTATTCTGGTTTGCCTTGTATGCTCGAATTGGATCTGATTCGAGAATCATTTCCGCCACCCATGTTATTCCAATTGCCAGTCAATCCGATACGTTCCGTCCTGTTGAATTTAGCAGCAAATAGTGCTGCGTCAAATAAACCTTTTGTTCCTAGAGCAGCATTTGCATTTCCAAAAATTCCCTTTCGCGCTTCCTCTTTCAGTACTACATTGACGGTTTTGATACGTACTCCATCATCAACTCCAGTTAATTCAGCCTCATCAGATTTTTTCTCGTATACCTGTACTTTGTCAATAGCATCTGCTCTAACATTGCGAATCGCAATTTTAGGGTCATAACCAAAAAATTCTTCACCATCTATCAATACCTTTGATACGGTTTTCCCTTGAGCAGTAATAGTTCCGTCCGAAGACACAGTCATTCCCGGTAATCTTCTTAATAAATCTTCAAGCTTGGCATTTTTTTCAGTTTCAAAACTACCCGCATTATACTCTATCGTATCACCCTTTATTTTTATAGGTAGTTTTTGTGTGATTACAACTTCCTCAAGAACATGAGCTCTAGAACTGATTTTAATATCATGTAAATCTATCTTTGTATCTTCTACAGTGATGAGGTCACTAAATAGTTCAAATTTTGGATAAGTTACAAGTACGCGATAATTACCTTTTTCTAGAGGTTGAATAGAAAAGTTGCCTTCCTCATTTGTACGAGTAAATACTTTTAATATAGAATCCTGTGCAGATAGTAAAATCACAGAAGCATTCATGAGGGGTTTGTTTTCACCTTTATCTAAGACCTTACCTTTTATAGAGGATTGACCATAGCTCAATGTTGTACAAAAAAATAAAACCAGAAAAAGGATCCTGTTCATCATAGTATTTAGGTGAAGTTATGTCGCAAATATAGAATATTAAGTGGGTCCGAATATTTCTGTAATCACAATGTTATAAAAACAAACAACTATTAACAATAATTAACAATAGACGTTGTTTTTACAACTAGAATAGACAACAGTATAGTTTGCAAATAATAAATATTTCTTAGCTTTAAAAAAAATAGCCTGTATGAATATCGAAGAGCTACGTGAATATTGTATAGCTAAGCCTGCAGTTACAGAAGAGCTTCCTTTTGGACCAGATACTTTGGTTTTTAAAGTTGCCGCTAAGGTTTTCCTGTTAGTTGGTTTAGATCAATTGGATAGTTTATCTTTTAATGTCAAATGTGATCCAGAGTATGCCATTACACTGAGACAAGAGTATGGACAGACCGTATTTCCTGGTTATCATATGAATAAGAAGCACTGGAACACTGTGCATGCAAATCGCGAATTGACAGATCAGAAGTTATTGGAATTAATTGATCATAGTTATGATCTTGTGTTTGCATCATTGCCTAAAAAGATAAAAGAAAATCTTTAATAACAGTTGAATTTCCTTTAATTGTCAAGTTTTAGAGACAAGGGGCTTTTTTCTCCGCTAAATTTAAGTTGTTACCCCAACAATCTTAACTTTGCGCCACGTTAATAATTCTCAATATACATTAACGATATTTTACACTAAAATATTAATTTATTATGGAACAAAAACGAATTCTCTCGTTTATGATTTGTATGATACTGCTTTTTGGATTGAATAGCTGTATTAAAGAAGAAGCACTGAATACAGAGGCTGATATAGAGCAAGCAAGCATTCCTAACGATGATTTAATGCTGAGTACAGCACCTTCTATTGGTAATAATACGATTATTTTCAAATTAAAACGTTTTTCAGGTACTTATCTTCATGCACCAGAATTTGTGGTAACGTCAGGGGCGAGCATCTTACCTGAAAGCGGTACAGAACTTGATTTTTCAGTACCACAGCAATATACTGTTACTTCTCAAGATGGTGCCTGGTCAAAAACTTATACAGTCTCATTTGTCGTCGACGAAGGAGCAGATTTTTATGCTGCATTTGAAAATGCACAAGTTGTTAACACGGACAATCCTGTTGGTCATTATCATCAGTTTTTTGAATTGACAGCACAAGGTCAGAAAAAGTTCATATGGGAAACCGCAAATGAAGGCTATAATATTCTTGCTGGGACACTTGTTGGAGATGAAAAGGATCTTGTGCCATCTTTTTATCCAACTTCGCAGGTTACAGATGGTTATTTAGGTAAGGCCGCTAAATTAATGACGAAAGATACCGGTCCATTGGGTGGGATGTTCGGTTCACCATTGGCTGCTGGTAATTTGTTCGTTGGAGAGTTTAGGTTGACTTTTCCTACGGTAAATTCTACTCGATTTGGTATTCCTTACAATAGCGATACTAATCCCATAGCATTAAAGGGCTTTTTTAAATACAAAGCTGGAGAAAAATTCCTAAATAACTCCAAAACATCACAGCTTACTCAAGACACCTGGGATGGATATGCAATTTTGTTTGAGAAGACAGCTGATTTAAATAAAAATTTCTTAACAGGTACACATGGTTTTAAAGATGCCCGTATTGTCAGCGTGGCTAGAATTGGTTCCAAAGAACAAATTGAAACGGATAAATGGACCGCATTTAATGTGCCTTTTTCTTTTGTGGATGGCAAAACTTTTGACCCAGCTAAAGAATATATGTATACTATAGTATTTAGTTCAAGTATAGAAGGAGATATTTTTAATGGTGCTGTAGGAAGTACTTTATTTATTGATGAGGTAGAGCTTGTTACAGGTCAAAAAAAATAATGATGAATATAAATAATAAAACTATTGTAATGAACAGAATACTCTATGTTGTAGCTATTTGTTTAATGGTTACCCAATATGCCCAGGCGCAAGACAGTACAGCTAACCGTGGTGCAAATTTTTTTAATACAAATATTGATTACGCAGTACAGGCTCAATTTAGTGTAGGCGGTAGTAGTCCATTGGGTATGCCTCGTGAAATAAGAAAGATTGAAAGTTTTAATCCCGGGTTTAGTTTTGGTTTAGAAGCAAACGCTACTAAATGGATACATAAAAATGGAAAATGGGGAGTGCGATTAGGACTTCGCTTTGAAGAAAAAGGAATGAAGACCAATGCCCGTGTTAAGAATTATCTAACAGAAGTGGTTAAGGATAATTCAAAAGTAAGAGGTTACTATACTGGAAAAGTACAGACAAATGTGAGTAATACATATTTTACTATACCTGTTTTGGCTGTTTATAAACTTTCGGATAAATGGAATTTATTTGGAGGTCTCTATTTTTCAAGATTGATTGACAATACATTTGATGGATATGTATCGGATGGCTATTTAAGACAAAATACGCCAACAGGAACAAAAATATCGTTTGAAGACGGAAGTCAGGCCACATATGATTTCTCGGACAATATTCGGAAATTTCAATGGGGTACCCAACTTGGGACAGAATGGAAAATGAATAAACATTTTAAATTATTGACAGACCTTACATATAGCTTCAATAATATTTTAGAAAAAGATTTCAACTCGATCGATTTCAGTATGCATAATATTTACCTTAACGTAGGTTTTGGTTATTCTTTTTAAACAGATTGAGATGGATTTCCTGATCGATTATTGTCAAAATGGAAATCAAGATTTTAATGATGTTAAAAATTAAAAATGGCCTGTTAAATTGTTAACAGGCCATTTTTAATTTCGGATAAACAGTTTGTTTGAAAGATTGGTCTTCCTTTTGGAAAAGATAACTTACATCTTCAAACCGATCTCTCGCAAACGTTCATCTAAATATTCACCTGCAGTATAATCAGGATAAGCCTTTGGATAGGTTTCGCTGATGCAAGAATCTAAACAAGCTAAGCTCATTGATGCTTTAGGATGTAAGAAGAAAGGAATAGAAAAACGCGAATTACCCATTAATTCACGCGGTGGATTAACGACACGGTGTGTAGTCGACTTTAACTTGTTATTTGTTAAGCGCTGCAACATGTCACCAACATTGATAACGATATCTTCGCCTTTGGCTTTAATAGGAAACCATTCACCATCCTTTGTCATAACCTCAAGTCCGTCAGCACTCGCGCCAATTAATAAAGTAATTAAATTGATATCTTCGTGTGCTCCGGCACGAACAGCATCAGGTGCTAATTCATCTGGATTTTGGATCGGAAAGTAATGGATTGCCCGTAAAATAGAGTTACCGTTTATAACGAATTTTTCGAAATAATCTTCTTCTAGTTCCAAATAAGTTGCAATTGCTTTTAATAGCTCGCGACCAGTATCTTCTAGTTTTTTATATACTTCGGCGGTGATCTCACTGAATCGAGGTAATTCGGCAACTTCCGGATTATCAGGGAAATCAGTTTTACTATATTCTTCTCCAATGATTGTTTGTCCTCTTTGCCAAAATTCTTTCAAATCTGGAGTCGTCGAATCTTTTGCTTTTTCACGACCTTTTGTTGTATACCCTCTTTGTCCGGCAAGTTCAGGAAACTCATATTTCAATTTTGTTTCTGTCGGTAATGAGAAGAATGCAGGTACGATTTGATACAATTCGTCTATTAATTCTTTTGATAGACCATGATTAGCAATAGTAACGAAACCAGTTTCGTTAAAAGCTTTTCCAATGTCTTGGATAAATTGACCGCGTTGTTCTGAATTCCCCTCAGTAAAGTTTAACAAGTCAAGTCTCGGTATATTAACTAAAGCCATACGTTTATGTTTGTTTGTACAAAGGTAACCGATTTAATTTCGAATATAAAAACACAAATGTGAATAACTGTAAGGGTGTTTTGTTTAAGTTGTTGGTTTATAGTTGTTAAAAGTTTTCCACATTTTGATAATGTGGCATATTGTTAATTATAATTGGTATTTTAATAACTTGGTAAGGCACTATTCATTTCCGTCAAATATTTATTAAAAATTTAATATTAACTATTTGAAATCCAAAAAAAATAAATTAGATTTGTTATGCTTGCATAGTAAATAACAAAGCGGATTATGAGTCAAAATAAAACTATCGATTATTTTTTAAAAACAGGTTGGCAGACGATTGCTAATAAGTATAATCAAATTGCTACGCAATATGGTTTTACACAAGCAGCTGGCTATATTTTAATAAATATTCATAAAGAAGGCACTCCAGTGTCACAAATAGCAAATCTAACAGGAGTGAAAACAACCAGTTTGTCTCGTGTGTTAAATAATTTAGAGAAGCTAGGATTTATTTATAGAGAAGCAAGTGCATCTGATAAACGATCAGTCAAAGTTTATCTAACAGAATTAGGCAAAGAAAAGAGAGAAGTTGCAAAAAATGTCGTGCGTAATTTTAATCAATATTTAGAAGAGAACTTATCAGAGAAAGAGCGAGTTCAACTGATGAAATCTTTAACCAAATTAAATGAATTAGCGACTGCTTATCAAGAAGAAAACAGTACCATCGATCAATAGTAGACAACCATTATTGATAATAAAACAATTAAATAAATGAGTAGAAACATTAGAAAAGTAGCAGTATTAGGTTCTGGAGTAATGGGCTCTAGAATCGCTTGCCATTTTGCTAACATTGGTGTAGAAGTATTACTCTTGGACATTGCTCCAAAAGAATTACTACCAGCCGAGACAGCAAAAGGACTTACTTTGGAAAGTAAGATCGTGCGCAATCGAATTGTCAATCAGTCTTTAGAAACGGCTGTCAAATCTAATCCATCTCCTATTTATAGTAAATCTTTTGTAAAAAGGATTGCAACAGGAAATTTTGATGATAATATGTCAGAGATCGCTTCTTGTGATTGGATTATTGAGGTTGTCGTGGAAAGATTGGATATTAAAAAATCTGTATTTGAACGTGTCGAGCAATACCGTAAACCCGGTACTTTAATTACATCAAATACGTCAGGTATTCCGATACATTTAATGACAGAAGGTCGTTCAGAAAATTTTAAAGATCATTTTTGCGGAACTCACTTTTTCAATCCTCCACGTTATTTACCATTATTAGAAATCATTCCTACGCCACATACCAAGGTAGAAGTAGTTGATTTCTTATTAGAATTTGGAGATAAAATGCTAGGTAAAACAGTTGTATTGTGTAAAGATACTCCTGCATTTATCGGTAATAGGATTGGTGTCTATTCCATGTTAGCATTGACACATTTAGTTGAACCGCTTGGTTTGACTGTGGAAGAAGTAGACAAATACACTGGACCAGCAATGGGGCATCCTAAGTCCGCTACTTTTCGTACCGCTGATGTTGTTGGTTTGGATACTTTAGTAAATGTTGCCAATGGACTTGCTCAAAATGCTCCCGATGATGAAGCCAAAGGTGTCTTTCAATTACCATCTTTCATAACCCAAATGGTTGAAAATAAATGGTTAGGTGAAAAAACTAAAAAAGGATTCTACGAAAAAGTAAAAGATGCTTCCGGAAATTCGGAGATTCAATCTCTAAATCTCAAAACATTAGCATTTGGACCACAAGAAAAAGTAAAATCAGCAACTCTTGAAGCAACAAAACAGGTAGAAGATATCCGCAAGCGAATGAAGGTATATGAACAAGGTAAAGATAAAGCAGGAGAATTATTTCGTGCCATGCATTACCCTTTGTTTGAATATGTTTCCAATCGTGTACCGGAGATTACGGATGATTTTTTCCGTATTGATGATGCCATGCGCGCCGGATTTGGCTGGGAGATAGGTCCTTTTGAAGTCTGGGATGCCTTAGGAGTTAGAGAGACTATTGAGAAAATAAAATCAGAAGAAAAGCGCCTCCCTGGTCAACGTGGACAAGTAGCACCATGGGTTCATGATATGTTAGCCAGTGGTTGCGAGTCATTTTATAAGATTCAAAATGGTGTACGCCACTATTATGATATTACCTCCAAATCATATAAACCTATTCCAGGAACAGAAGATCTGATTGTTTTAGATCACATTCGCGATAGTAAGACTATTTGGAAAAACTCAGGAGTTTCTATTATTGACTTAGGCGATGGTATTATCAATTGCGAATTCCATACCAAGATGAATACTATAGGTGGCGATGTGATTCAGGGAGTCAATAAAGCAATTGATTTGGCAGAAAAAGAATACCGTGGATTGGTCATTTCTAATGAAGGGAAGAATTTTTCTGCAGGAGCAAATATCGGCATGATCTTCATGATGGCCGCTGAGCAAGATTACGATGAGCTCAATATGGCTGTTCGTGCCTTCCAAAATACCTCGATGCGTCTCCGCTATTCTTCCATTCCAGTAGTTGTAGCACCATTTCAAATGACATTAGGTGGTGGTTGTGAATTTTCTATGCATGCTGATTTTGTACAGGCGCATGCTGAAACCTATATGGGCTTAGTGGAGTTTGGTGTAGGTGTAATACCAGGAGGGGGCGGTACTAAAGAATTTGCTTTGCGTGCTTCAGATGAATATAAAGACGATCAAATAGTTCAAAATACATTAAAAGATCGCTTTTTGACCATTGGAACAGCAAAGGTGTCAACCTCTGCTGTAGAAGCTTATGAACTAGGTTATTTACAAAAAGGTAAATATGCCATCACGATGAACAAAGCAAGGCTCATTGCTGATGCCAAAGAAAAAGCCTTAGAATTAGCTAATGCCGGATATATTCAACCTGCGCAACGGACAGATATTAAAGTGTTGGGAAAACAAGGTTTAGGTATTGTATATGTAGGAGCAAGTTCAATGCGTGCAGGTAATTATATTTCAGATCATGATAAAAAGATTTCCGAAAAATTAGGAACTGTTTTATGTGGTGGTGAATTGTCGGAACCAACAGAAGTGTCTGAGCAATATTTGCTCGATCTTGAGCGTAAAGCTTTCTTAGAATTATGTGCCGAACGTAAAACCCTCGAACGCATCCAATTTATGTTAACAAAAGGAAAACCGTTGCGAAATTAAAATTTAAATCTCACATCTAAAAAAATTATGGAAGCATACATTGTAGCAGGATATCGTACAGCAGTCGGGAAAGCTCCTCGTGGAGGATTTCGCTTTATGCGTGCAGATGATTTGGCCGCGGATGTAATCAAACATTTGGTCGCATCAGTTCCAAATTTAAATAAAGAAGAAATTGACGATGTAATCGTTGGTAACGCAATGCCAGAAGCAGAACAGGGATTAAACGTAGGACGTTTAATCTCCTTAATGGGCTTAGAGACAGATAAAGTTCCAGGAGTGACTGTGAATCGTTACTGTGCATCAGGACTGGAGACCATAGCTACGGCAGTAGCAAAAATAAAAGCTGGTATGGCTGATTGTATTATTGCAGGCGGTGTTGAAGTGATGTCTGGAATGCCTTTTGGAGGATGGAAAATTGTTCCAAATCCACAAGTGGCCAAAGAAAACCCAGATTGGTATTGGGGAATGGGACTCACTGCTGAAGCAGTTGCCAAAGAGTACCATGTCTCAAGAGAAGATCAAGATGCGTTTTCTTTAAAGTCACATCAAAAAGCAATTGAAGCAATAAAAAATGGACACTTAAAAGATGGTATAGTTCCGATCACAGTAAAAGAAAACTATCTGAAAGATGGCAAAAAAATAGAAACAAGAGAATATATTGTCGATACAGACGAAGGCCCTCGTGCGGACTCTTCGATTGAAGCATTATCTAAGTTACGTCCTGTTTTTGCTGCTGATGGTGTTGTTACAGCCGGTAATTCATCCCAAACCTCAGATGGAGCCGCTTTCGTCTTGGTTGTTTCTGAGAAAAAAATGAAAGAATTAAATCTAAAGCCTATCGCTCGTCTAGTTAGTTATGCCGTGGCAGGTGTTCCCCCAAGAATTATGGGGATAGGACCTATTTTTGCGATACCAAAAGCCTTGGAAATGGCGGGGTTGAACAAAGAGGATATTGATCTATTTGAATTGAATGAAGCATTCGCCTCACAGTCTTTAGCAGTAATTCGTGAATTAGGGCTCGATGAGGAAAAAGTCAATGTCAATGGTGGTGCCATTGCATTAGGGCACCCACTTGGTTGTACGGGAGCAAAATTGACTGTTCAAGTGTTGAATGAGCTGAAGCGTAGAAATAAGAAATATGGTATGGTTACTATGTGTGTAGGAACTGGACAGGGAGCCGCCGGTATTTTCGAATTACTGTAGACCAACAAAAATCAATAGAACCATAGTACGCATGCAGCAGCTTGTTAAAGATGGGATGGATTACAGATCTCAGCATCGATTCAAATAAGTTATTGACAGAATAAGTAAATTCAACAAGAGTAAAAACATTTTTTTAAAAATAGAAGCAAAGAAAGAGGATCAAGTTCTTTAACCTTTGCTCTTTAATCAGAAAAATTATGAGTAACACAATTAAAGGCGGAGAATTTGTCATCAAAGAAACCTCTTACAACGATATTTTTATACCAGAAGAATTTGACGAAGAAGCAAAGATGATCCGTCAGACCTGTATTGATTTTTTAGATACAGAAGTTTTAAATAAATTGGACCGTATCGATGCTCAAGAAGAGGGTTTGATGCCAAGTTTGATGGATAAAGCGGGCGCACTAGGTATGCTAGGTGTATCCATTCCAGAAGAATACGGTGGCTTTGGCAAAAATTTTAATACTTCGATGCTGGTAGCAGATGCAGTAGGAGGAGGGTTCTCTTTTGCAGTAGCATTATCTGCACATACAGGTATTGGCACACTCCCTATTCTATATTATGGTAATGCCGAGCAAAAAGCAAAGTATATTCCTAAATTGACTACAGGAGAGTGGAAAGCTTCCTATTGTTTAACAGAACCTAATTCTGGTTCAGATGCCAATTCGGGTCGTACAGCAGCAAAGTTAAATGCTGCAGGTACCCATTATGTCATCAATGGTCAAAAGATGTGGATTACAAATGGTGGCTTTGCTGATATTTTTATTGTCTTTGCAAAAATTGATGATGATAAAAATTTGACAGCCTTTATTGTAGAGAAAGATTTCGGAGGGATCAGTATGAATCCTGAAGAACATAAATTAGGGATTAAAGGGTCTTCTACCCGTCAGGTTTTTTTCAACGATTGTGAGGTCCCTGTTGAAAATATGTTATCCGAACGCGAGAATGGATTTAAAATTGCCGTCAATATCCTAAATATTGGTCGTATAAAATTAGGAGCAGCAACGATTGGCTCATCTCGAATGGTGATCACGCAAGCTGTTAAATATGCCAATGAACGTGTACAGTTTAATTTGCCTATCTCAAAATTTGGAGCCATTCGTTATAAGTTAGCCGAAATGGCCACCCGTTTATTTGCTACCGAATCAGCAGCATATCGTGCAGGACAGAATATTGATGATGCTTACGAAAC
This sequence comes from Sphingobacterium sp. UBA6320, assembly GCF_002440335.1. Taxonomy (NCBI): domain Bacteria; kingdom Pseudomonadati; phylum Bacteroidota; class Sphingobacteriia; order Sphingobacteriales; family Sphingobacteriaceae; genus Sphingobacterium; species Sphingobacterium sp. UBA6320. The sequence goes on from NZ_DJTA01000013.1 coordinate 82,914, forward strand.
TTTAGTTGCCGGGGGTATGGATGAAGCGAAAGCAAAGTTAAAATCGGTAGAACAGTTTGCTATTGAATGTGCTATTATTAAAGTATGGTGTTCAGAGATGTTAGATTATGTTGTAGATGAAGGAGTACAAATATATGGAGGAATGGGATATTCAGCTGAGGCTCCTATGGAACGAGCTTATCGTGACTCCCGGATCAATCGTATTTTTGAAGGTACAAACGAAGTAAATCGATTATTGGTCGTTGATATGCTTTTGAAACGTGCCATGAAAGGTGAAATAGATCTAATGGGACCAGCAACAGCTGTTGCTTCAGAATTGTTGGCTATCCCTGATTTTGGAGAAGAAGATGAAACAGCATTTGCTGCAGAGAAAAAAATTATTGCGAATCTGAAAAAAGCAGGATTATTGATCGCAGGTGCTGCAGTTCAAAAATTAATGATGTCTTTATCTAAAGAGCAGGAGATTTTAATGAATATTGCCGATGTGATTGGTTATGTATATATCGCTGAATCGGCCTTATTAAGGGCAGAGAAATTGTATCATACAAAGGGATCAGAAGTAAGTGCTGATGCTACCGATATGGCTAAGATTTACTTGTATTCAACGGTAGATAAAGTCAATGTAGCAGCTAAAGAAGCACTAAATTCTTTTGCTGAAGGTGACGAATTAAAAATGATGCTAGTAGGACTACGCCGTTTTACTAAGTCGGAACCATTTAATGTGAAAGATGCTCGTCAACGTATCGCTAAGAAATTGATCGATGCAAATAAATATTGTTTTTAGGTTAAACATATGATTATAGGTTTGCAAGTCGTGGTATTTTTACCACGGCTTTTTTATTTGGTAACTTTTTCGTTTGTCTGTTGCCCACAAGGATAATATTTCTAAATTTGGGGTTTCAATATTAAAACCTATTTACATGTCATCTTCGAAATCATTCTCCTTAGCTGAGGATTGGGTAGTTGTTATTTTAGGCTTAGGAATTATTTTCTTAGCTATCTTTGGAGTTATTGTACCCCAACCAAGCTTTAGCTGGAGCAATTTTTCAGAACTTAAAGATCTCGTATTTTCAAATCATAACCTGCAAGCAATTGCTACACAATTTGGACTTGTTTTTATAGTGGCTATTCTGGGAGCGACATTATTAGGCAAATCAGTGAAAAATTTATTAATCGTATTTCCTACCGTTTATATCTTGACTATGCTAGCATTGATCCTCGCAGGGAATGCATTTGTCAAAGATTATAACCTAGAAGCAGTTATTTTTAGTTTAGCCATAGGATTAGCGATCAGCAATTTGTTTAATCTTCCAGATTGGTTTAAGAATGCGTTAAGTACGGAGCTTTATGTCAAGATCGGTTTGATCTTACTCGGCACTACCGTCATTTTTGGAGATATATTGAAAGCAGGTTTTTTAGGACTGATTCAAGCATTAGTCGTTGTGATATCGGTCTGGTATTTTGCTTTTTGGATTTGTAAAAAACTAAAAATTGATAAAGAAATGTCTTTGATGTTATCGAGTGCTGTATCCATTTGTGGTGTTTCAGCGGCTATTGCAACCTCTGGAGCAATTAAAGGAGATAGTAAAAAACTTTCCTATGTCATTTCACTTGTTTTGATCACTGCGATTCCGATGATGATTTTTATGCCTTATCTAGCCGAGCTTATGGGACTATCACAGCAGGTGACCGGTGCATGGCTTGGGGGATCTATTGATACCTCAGGTGCTGTCGCAGCATCAGGTAGTCTAGTTGGAGAAGAAGCTTTAAAAATAAGTACGATAGTAAAATTCTCCCAAAATGTTTTGCTAGGGATTGCTGCATTTGCCATTAGTATTTATTGGAGTTATTCCAAATCTGTCGATGACGAAACTAAAAAAGAAAAACCAACATTGAAAATTATTTGGGAAAGATTCCCAAAGTTTGTGCTCGGTTTTATTTTCGCATCCCTGCTTTTTTCCTTTTTAATCTCTCCCGAAACTAATGCCGAGATTAAAGGAAGTTTAAAATTTATTCAAGGACTTTGGTTTACACTAGCATTTACATCCATTGGATTAGAAACGAATTTCAAAGATCTCTTCCAGCAAGATAATAAAAAGCCCCTCTATGCATTTTTGATAGCGCAAACTTTTAATGTTATTGTTACGCTCATTATTGCACTCCTGTTATTTCAATAAGGCAGATTGAAAAATAGTTTTTAAGATTTATAAAGAAAAAGGAGAACCGACATTCAAGTTATCCTTTTCTATACCTTTAAATCATGTCAACTTATTCACCGTCTTATTGAATTTCTTTACTAAAACATGTAATGACAAGCGAAATAAGACGAATTGTTCAAAAATAAAGATGAATATATTGTTGATGGCTCACCGATATATCAATTCAGAATTATTTATTTTTTAAATTATGATATTTTGTAGTCCAGTTAGATAATATAATTTGGAATGTTTTCTTAATTTTTTATGGAATTCAGTATCTTCAAGCATCAATTTATCAAAGTAATATCCCAAGTATGAGTGAAAAGGAATTATTAATACAATATCGTATAACAGGAGATTTGGATCTTCTGGGAAAATTGTATGCTCCTTATATGTCATTATTGTATGGGGTATGTTTTAAGTATCTGCAAGATGTAGACAAAAGTCAAGATGCAGTTATGCAAATTTTTGAAGAGTTGATTCGAAAATTGCGTATTCATGAAGTTGATAATTTTAAAAGTTGGTTATACACCTTCTCAAAAAATTTCTGTTTAATGCAGTTACGCAAAGGAAAAGGAACTCACTATGTTGACATCGATGAACAAGTTGCAATTGGCAATGATTATCTAGATGAATCAGATCCTAAAGAATGGAGTGAAAGTCAATTTGAAAAATTAGAAAGTTGCATGCTGACTTTAAAACCTGAACAGGAGCGTTGCATCCGTTTGTTTTACTTGGAACAAAAGTGTTATAAAGATATTGTCGCTTTGACGGGCCTCGACATGAATCAAGTGAAAAGCTATATTCAGAATGGAAAGCGAAATCTGAAAATTTGTATGGAGAATAAGTAAAATGGAAAATAATTATCAATTATCCAGAATTCAGAACTACATCAGTGGTTTGATGAATAAAGAGGAAATGTTTCAATTAGAAAAAGAAGCATTAGAAGATCCTTTTTTGCAGGATGCCATTGAAGGTTATCGCATGCAAAAGGGAGTAGATGTGCGACAATTGAGTTTATTGCAGCAGAGACTAAACCGTCGCGTTGAACAAACTAAATCTACACGCAATGCTCAGTTTTACACTTGGCAACGATTGGCTATTGGATCCGCTGCGGGCGTCATTTTTGTCGTATTGATCGCATTTATCTATTTTAGAAATTTTACTTCACCTAGCAGTCGTACGACTGAGGTCGAATTAATCAACCCAGAAAATAAGATTGCTATTGAACCGTTGTTAACTGGTGGAGATGCCTCTCCGATAGGAGGATGGAATGCATTTGAACAGTACCTGCAAAAAAATACACAGGTAAAGGATCTGGGTGGAAAGATTGTAGTTCAATTTAGTGTTGATAAAAATGGAAAACTTACGAATTTTATTTTTGATGGACAGCCAAATGAAACTTTAAAGAAAGAAGTATTAAGGTTGATCGAGCAGGGGCCTAAATGGCAAGGTAATCAAGGGAAATTAATTATTCTTTTTCCTGCTGATGAGCATAATTTCAGTCAAGTCATAATACCGCCACACTGCTTCGGTGTGAAAGAGGAAAGCAAGTAATATCGAAATCTTAACAAAGGTTCAAGAAGATAGTTTTTTATATCACGAAAAAGGAAAACATTTTTTTTAGGATATTAAAAAACTATCTTTTTATTGTTGTACTAACGGTTTTATTCTTCCCAACGTATTTTATCAGCAATAGGAGATCGAATAGGTTCTCTAGCTTCCGTTTCGTGGTGGCCTAAATAGAATAACCCAATGCATTTTTGATGTTCTTCCAACTTTAGGAAGTTTCCTAAATGATTGATGAGCCCCGGAGTTGCCCAATATCCACCTAAGCCCAAGGAATGTGCTGCTAGCCACATATTCTCAATAGCACAGGCCGTAGCAGCCAATTCTTCCCATTCAGGCACATCGCCAGTATAATTAACGATCAATGCAATAGCAACTTTTGATTGTGTAGCCTTCTCACCCATGGTGATTTCTGTTTTTTCCAAGTATTTTTCTGCGGGTGTGACCGCCTTATAAATACGCGAAAGTTCAGTGCCTAGACGAACAAGACCTTCGCCCTTGAAAATAGTAAAACGCCAAGGTTGCGTTCTTTTATGAGTAGGAGCAGCATTCGCCGCTTCTAAAATCGTTAAGATATCTTCTTTATTAACATCTTGATCCGTAAAATTAGCTTGAAAAACAGATCGTCGACTTTGTATTGCTTTTAAAACTTCATTTGATTGCATATATATTATTTTCTTAAGCTTCTGATATGAGTATCAAGTTAATTATTATTTTTCTTCCCAAAGAGCGGCAACATGTAATATTGTTAAAACTGCTTTTTCCATATCTTGTTCCGACACCCACTCTTGTTTTCCATGAAACGCATGTCCACCTGCGAAAATATTAGGACATGGCAATCCCATAAAAGATAAGCGTGAACCATCAGTACCACCGCGTATGCTTCTGCGTTCTGCTCTCATACCCGCTCTCGTAATTGCCTCTATTCCAATTTCCATGATTTGAGGAAATTGATCCAAGATCTCTTTCATATTGCGGTATTGCTCCTTTATTTCAAAAGTATAGCTACAGTTTGGATATTGTTCAACTATATTTTTCGCGATAGATTCCAATTCCGCTTCATGTTTTTGTAAATTTGAGGTTTTGTGATCTCGAATGATAAAGTGGATTTCTGCTTTTTCAACTGTACCAGAGATATTTGTAGGATGCACAAATCCATCTTTCTTGTTGGTACTTTCTGGGGAAAGGCGATCTTGAGGCAAGGCAGCTATAACGGCACTTGCAATTTTTATAGCGCTTTGCATTTTGCCTTTAGCAAATCCTGGATGTACTGAGACGCCATGAATAGTCAATATTGCTCCATCTGCAGAAAATGTCTCATCTTCTATTGTACCTGCTTTCTCACCATCCATTGTATAAGCAAAATCTGCGGCTAATCGTTTCAAATCGGCTTTATCAACACCTCTTCCGATTTCTTCGTCAGGAGTAAATAAAATTTTGATATCACCATGCTTGATTTCGGGATGTTGCATCAATAACCGAGCAGCATCCATGATTTCAGCAATTCCTGCTTTATCATCAGCACCTAATAAGGTTGTACCACTTGCCGTGATGATGTTATTGCCAATTTGATTAGCTAAATCAGGATGATCAGCATATTTGATTATGATGTTATTGTCATCTGGTAATACCAGATCCTGACCTTGGTAGTTTCGGTGAACTAAGGGTTTTACATCTTTACCCGAAGAGTCCGGCGATGTGTCCATATGCGAACAGAAACATATCGTCGGTACTTTTTTATCTGTATTAGAAGGTATAGTTGCGTAGATATAACCATTATCATCCATTGCAGCATCTACAATACCTAAAGCTAACAATTCTTCAACAAGCAATTTGCCTAGGTTTTTCTGCTTCGCTGTTGATGGACAAGTAGGTGAACTTGCATCTGATTGTGTATCTATTTGAACATAACGTTGAAATCTTTCAGATACTGAAAAATCGTTGATGTTGTTGATCTCGAAGTTACTCATATACTTTTATTTCATTAATGTGATCGTACTGTACAAAATTACAAAAAATGTAACCATTAGCGAATTTTGACTTTTATAGTTTAGCATTTGTTAAATCATAATTTATTTTGTAAATTTATAAAACTTAAATTTTGATTTTCAGTATGTTGCGTTTGTTAAGAGCAATGTTTCTTCTCCTCGTTATTGTGCAGTTATTTTTACTCTTGAGTATAGATGATTCCTATCGGGAATTGGTCTATATTGGTCAATTGATTTACTTATTTATTCCCTTATGGGCATTTAGAACATCAAAAAACCGAAGATTTATGAAGAAATCCTTTCAGATATATGTAATTTTTTGTGGGCTTTACAATGTTTTCTTTGCCTTGGTCTTAATGGCAAAACATGTGCAGATAACTCCCTACTTCGGAGCAAATTTGCTCATAAAGTCTATCCTGCTAATGATTGGACTCGTCAGCATATATCAGTACAAAAATTGGTCTAGACTATTTTTTAGTTACATCAATCAAAGACATTTAAAAATGTAAGCAGAACGTAGTGTTCTGCTTCATCTTAGTTTTGATTATCTGCCCAGCCAAATACTTTTGACAATAAATCTGTACTTCTAGATCCACCAATATTTTCTCTGATTTGCAGTTCTTGATCCGCTACTTTTACAAATAAGCCATCAATTGCTTTTTGTGTCACGTAACTCGTCAAATCAGTTTCTACTTTTTTCGAAAATGGAAGGTTATTATAAGCACTAGTCAATTGATTCCAATATCCGGATACATTATTGGCGCCCATTGCTTTGTCGATAACCGGTGAAAATTTTGCAGTTAATTCATTAGATGTATTCGTTTTGAAAAATGTTGTCGCCGCATTTTGATTGCCACTCAATAAGATGTTGTAAGCATCTGTTATGGTCATTTTTGATAGGGAATTAGCAAAAACAGTACCCGCTTCACTTACAGCTGTTTCTGCAGCTCTATTCATGCTGCTTATAAATTGATCACACAAGGAACCCATACCGACTGCTCGCAGTGCTTTTTCAACTTTTTGTGCCTCCGATGGCATTAATATTCTAACAGCAGCATCACCCAAAAAACCATCCTTTGCAGACAAAATATTTACACTATTTTTCAAGCCCTTGCTCAATGCTTCTTTAACACCTAAAGTAGCTTCTTTTTTAGTAATATTTATTGGAGCATTTGCTGTAGTTGTTTTGGTAGTTGTACTATCTGTAGATTTTTTATTTTGATCAGTTATAGCACTTAGGCTTTTTTTTAATTTCGAAAGCCCCTTCGATTGTGCTTGAGAGTGAGTCGCAAATAATAACCCTGAGGCAATCAAGGCGTATGATAAGATATTCTTCATGTCTATTTTTTTTGTAAACTTACAAATTAGAACCTGAAATGACTCAAACGTTTAATAAGGAGACTTATTATTTATATTAACGCTTATCAATAGCAAGCTGGAATAAAACCAAATGTAACTTTAAAAGGAAAGGTAAGTAGCCACCAAAGTGTCAAATTGTGTCAGGTTTTAATCTGACACAATTCAAATCATTTATAATATCAGATCAATCGTCACAGGAAAGTGATCCGACGGAAATTTTCCTTGATAGGTATCCGTCAGTATAGCATAGTCTAAAACCTTTATTTGAGGTACAACAAAGATATGGTCAATGCGTTCTTTAGGTTTGATGCTTTTACCCCAACCATTAAAAGACGAGCTAGGTTCGTAACGGCGAGGGCTCACGGTATAGCTATCAACAACTGTTTTACTGTTTGCCAACGTGAAATAGGCTTCATTATGTTCATCAACATTAAAATCTCCGGTTAAGATCAGTGGCAGATTTCCTGCCAACTCTTTTGCTTTAGCCAAGATTAATTTAGCACTTTCTTTTCTCGCTTCTATACCTACATGGTCAAAGTGGGTATTCATAAAAATAAATGATTTTCCACTTTTTTTATCTTTCAAGACCACCCAAGTACAGATCCGTGGTAATGCGGCATCCCATCCTTTATTCGGTTGCTTAGTATCAGTAGCTGACAACCAAAAGGTACCACTCTTCTTTGCTTCAAAGCGATTTTGATTATAAAATATAGAAGAGTGTTCTCCTTTTTCCGCACCATCGTCACGACCAACACCCACAGATTTAAAATCCGGTAGACGATCCTGTAGGTCCTTTACTTGTTCTATAAATGCCTCCTGTATTCCAAAAATTTCAAACTGATGATATTTGATCAGATTGGCAACAGCATCTTTACGCTCATCCCACATATTTCCGGTATCATGATCATTTTTCTGTCTGATATTATAGGTAGCTACACGCATTTGTTGTGCGATGGAATAGGATAAACCTGTAATTAAGATAAAGAATGTAAAAATAAGTTTTTTCATTAGCATATAGTTTTATGTGTGTAAAGGTCAGGAGTATTTTTATAAACATTTACACGAAGGTTATTATTCAGAAGTTGCGGTCAAGGCATGATAATTAGCCTCAGTCCATTTTAAGCAATGAATGGATCATAGTCAGAATTCATTATTATAAGTTAATGACTATGATCCTTTATACATATTACTTCAGTAAAGTCTTTAACAATTCAGGCTCGTTGGTCGTGATATAATCAATCTTTTGGTCAAGTAGTGATTTCATATCAGATTCCGCATTGACTGTCCAAGCGTTAGTGGTTAATTTCAATGCCTTTGCCTCTTGCAACCAAGTTGGATGTTTCGTGAACACACTCAGGTGATAGTCGATACCTGTCAGCCCATCTTTTTTGATTTGGTCAGGAGCAATATCGCCATTTAAATAGGATACTTTAGCTTTCGGATCCAATTCATGAATCTTTTTACAGGCATCATAACTGAACGCAATATATTCTGTTACTTTTTCAGCTTTTAATTCTTTTACTAACGCAACAGCCTTTTCAGTAGCTTCCAGTGTACGCTCTAACCCTAATTTGTTTGTTTTTAATTCCAAGATTAATTTTAGTCCCTTAAGTTTTAAACCAGCCTTAATAAATTCTTCAAGCGTAGGGATTTTTTCACCATTCGGATGTGTTTTAGCTAATAAATCTTGATATGTGGATGTGGCTATATCAATTCCATAAAAATCGTTGTCATGATTGACCACGAGAATATTATCTTTTGTTAAGTGTACATCGTATTCAGATCCCCAAAGATTAAGCTCTTTAGCTGCCTTTAAAGAAGCGATCGAGTTCTCTGGTAGCTTAGTGTTTTTAAATGCTCCACGGTGAGCAATAATTTTTGTTTGTGCTGTTAATTCGGAAATTCCCATAACGGCCATAGCGGCAAGGATTACTAAAACTTTTTTTTTCATCAGATATATTACTTCGTGAGCTCGTAAGCTCGGTTTGTGACTTAAAAAGGAACGATCATGTGTCTTTTATTTATCTAGACCTTTAAGCGTGATTAGCTCATGATGGTTTCATGCTATAAATCATTTGGCTATTGCCATAATGTTAAATCATGCACCATTCATGACAGATTAAGCAGATTTTTAGTTTGAAATCTCTCCAGTTTCTGGTGAACACTCTTACTTTATAGATTTTTGAAAATTAAATTTAAACAAAAAAAATGGTACCTAGATAATGATCAATCAATCATCTAAAGTACCATTTTTTTATAATCTCCTAATTAAGGAAATATTAAGTTTTATGTATCTTATCTTTTACCTTCCCACTCCGCGTAAAACTCATCTAAAAAAGAAAGCATAAATGCATGTCTTTTTTCGGCAATTGCTTGAGCAGCTTTTGTATTCATTTTATCCTTTAGCAATAAAAGTTTCTCATGAAAATGATTGATTGTAGGTGCTTCAGAATGTTTGTAGCTTTCTTTATCCTGATATTCTTGAACAGCAATATTAGGGTTGTACATTTCTCTGTTTTTGTGTCCGCCATAATTAAACGCTCTGGCAACACCAATTGCACCGATTGCATCTAGGCGATCAGCATCTTGAACGATTTCAAGTTCCTTTGAGTGGAAAGCGATTTCTCCTAGACTTGCTTTAAATGACATGTTTAAAATAATTTTTTGAACATGGTCAATAACCTCCTTATCTAGATCCAATGATGATAAAAATTCACCGGCAACACGCGGACCAATGGATTCATCTCCATCATGGAATTTACTATCCGCGATATCATGAAGTAGAGCAGCTAATTCACAAATTTGGTAATCCGCATCTTCCGTTTGAAGAATTAATTTTGTGTTGTTCCATACGCGTTGGATATGAGACCAATCATGACCAGATTCAGCAAATTTTAATCTGTCCTGTACAAATGCAACCGTACTTTCAATAATCTTATTCATAAATTACTTTTGGTTTTTCTCGAGTTCCCTCGTACAATTCGTATTCTAATAGACGACAATCCAGTTTACCGTTATAAAATTCTACCTTTCTGGAAGCACGTAATCCAATTTTCTTTGCAAGATCAGGATTTCCAGTAAAAATATAACCTCTATAACCCTTGCAGTTTTGTTTTAGAAAGTCACCTACACGTTTATATGTTAATTCCAGTTGACTATGATTACCAAGGCGTTCACCATATTCTGGGTTAAATATAGCAATTCCTTTTTCTTCTTGCGGTACAGTTGTATCTGCAAAATCACAAACTTGAAAATCAATCAGCTGATCTACACCCGCTGTCTTGGCATTCATGATCGCAATATCTACTGCCTGCTGCGAAAGATCCGAAGCTACAATTTTTGGATTTGCTTTTTTGTTGACCTGTTCTTTCAGATTTCTTCTCTCTTGAAAAAACACCTCTTCGTCATACCCTATAAAGTGCATAAACGAATAGTTCATGCGGTAAAGGCCTGGACGACGATTGGTCGCGATCAATGCCGCTTCGATTGCCAAAGTACCTGAACCGCACATTGGATTGACAAAAGACGACTGACCATCCCATTTAGAAGCTAAAATTGTGCCAGCAGCTAATGCTTCTAGCATCGGTGCTTTTCCGGGATGTTTACGGTAGCCATGCTTTGCTAATGTTTCACCAGATGAATCGATGAAAACCTCGGCACGATCATCTTTCCAATACAAATGCACAACAGCTTTATTACTGTCAGAACCTGAGTTAGGACGGATGTCTTTCTTTTCTTTGATACGATCTACAATAGCATCCTTAACCTTCAAATTTGCAAATAATGGCGTAGTGATTGTTTCATTATCCACATTCGAAGTCACAGAGAAATATCCATCAAAAGCAATCAGTTCTTCCCAAGCGATGTTTTTCAATTCATCGTATAGCTCTTGAGGGTTTGATGCCTTAAATTCTTTGATAGAATATAAGATCTGCGAAGCCGTACGCAAGTTTAAATTTAATTTAATCGTTTCATTCAAAGTGTTAAATAATTCTACACCAGTAGAGAATGAACGTTTGATCTCGAAGCCAAGTTCTTCGACTTCTTGTTGCAAATAAGGAGAAAGTCTCTTATTGCAAGTGATGATGATTTTATTGGGGGTGTTGAAAACTTCCATAATATTTGTACAAAGTTAGTTAATCTCTTACTCAAAAAATGCTTATTTTTACGGTTTAATATTTTTGATTATGGAAATTAGAGGAAAAGTACACGAAATAGGTGCTACGCAACAAGTAACAGAGTCATTTAAAAAGCGTGATATAATCGTGGCTTACGCTGAGAATCCGCAGTTTGTTGAATATATTCGCTTTGAAGCTACTCAAGATAGAACATCAATTTTTGATGGTTTAACAGTAGGTGAAGAAATTGAAGTTTCTTTCAATTTACGTGGTCGTCCTTGGACAAATAAAGAAGGTGTAACAACATACTTCAATTCATTAGTTGCTTGGAGAGTTACAAAATTGGCCAATACTGCCGCTTCAGCTCCTGCTCCAGGTTATGCTGAAATGCCAGCTCCAGTTGACTTGTCAGGTTCAAATGACGATGATGATTTACCTTTCTAGTCCTGCGACAATCTAAAATATAAAAAAGCTTCAATTGATTCAATTGAAGCTTTTTTATTAGCCTGAAACGTATTTACCTAGCGGTATCTTACGAATACTATAAGTGAGTAGTATACTGATCAAAAGTGTAATAAAAGTCGCTAATGGAATCTTTAAAAACGTTCCAACTGGTAATATCGGATGTACATAATTTAGTATAAGAATATGACAGAGGTATATACCAAAGCTATATTGGTCGATCCAAATGGCCCATTTAGGAAGTGTCCTACTTTTTGATACGGATTTGATAAAAATAAATAAACTAGCTGCTATAAGAACAGTATTAGGTGATAAGTACCCATATAAAAGAGGGCGAAACTCATGCGCATTCAAACTCATTGTATAGGTAAAATAGGAAGTACCCCATGCGGTAATGATAAAAATACCCAAAAACCACCATTTCAAGGAATCAAAATCTTTTATGTTCAAATAATAACCTAAAATTAAGTATCCCGTGTAGCTAGAGAAAAATGTGAGATCTAATTTAGGCAGATAAGTAGGTAAGTTTTTATTAAAAATAAACAAGGAGACAAACCATAAGATCAGAAATATTTCCAGTTCTTTTGTTGTTGCATGTTGCACTATTTTTTGAAGAAAAGGAATTGCTAGATAAAGACCTATGATCATGTATAGATACCACAAATGTGCATTTGCACCATTTTTAAGTCTATAGACAATCGTTTCAATCAATTCATCTTTCCCTAAATGAATTACATCCGTATTGTAAAAGATGTAAATTATAGTCCAGAAAATAAATGGATAGCAGAGTTTAAGTAATCTTTTTTTATAAAATTCACTTGTATTTTCCTCCTTTGTCAATAGGAGAGCTCCTGAGAGCATCACAAAAACAGGGACAGAAAAGCGTGTAAAACTATTGATTAGGTTGGCATATTTCCAATCAAAACCAGCTATATCAGAGCCATTGAGATAACCCGATGAGGCATGTATCGCAATAACTGCAATAGTTGCAATAATACGTAGGATGCTGATATAGCTGAGTTTGTGTGGCATCTTATCCGTTAGTCTGCAATTGGAATACGATTCTTTTGCACATACTGTACCAAAAATACCAAAGTAAGTAAAGCGCCAATTGTCGCCATACCAACACCTACCAAAGAGGGTGTATTGTAAGCCAGTCCATAGATAATCGGAATACCCCCTAAATAGGCACCTAAAGTATTTCCTAAATTAAAGGCAGCCTGACCACCTGCAGCAGCCAATGTCTCTGCTCCTTTAGCAGTTCTAATTAACATCATCTGCGTTGGAGGACCAATAGTAAATGAAACTAAGCCAGTAATAAAGGCCATGATATACGCAGACCATTGAAATGGAGAGATAAAAAAAACAATGACTAGACATATTGCCATGGAACTAAAACTAGCAATGGCCGCTTTTGTTGGAGAAATGGTATCTGCCAATTTTCCACCTAGAAGATTGCCAAAGAACATGCCAATACCAATTAAAACCATAATGAGTGGCACCCGATTCGCTTCAAGTCCAGATACATTGGTAACTAATGGAGCGATATAGCTGATCCAGGCAAAAAGCCCTCCAGTCCCGATGGAAATAATAGCCATCAGCAACCAAGCCTCACTCTTTTTAAAAAAACTGAGTTGTGCGATGATGTCATTGTGTTTAGAAGATTCAATTTTTGGCAACCACAGATATATCATCATAAATGTAAGCAGACCAAGAGCACTGATGACACCATAAGTAATGCGCCATGAGTAATGATGACCGATATATGTTCCGAGCGGTACACCAGCCAAGTTTGCAATGGTCATTCCCGTAAACATGATCGATATAGCTTGAGCCTCTTTTCCTTTCGGAGCTAATCTTGCAGCAACAACAGACCCTACACCGAAGAATGCACCATGGGGTAAGCCTGACATAAACCGAGAAAGTTGAATCGTAAAGTGAGTTGGTGAAATGGCAAATAATCCATTAAAAATGAAAAATAGAACCATTAAAAACAGCAATACATTTTTAGGCGGGTATTTTCCAGATAATAATACTAACGTTGGAGCTCCAACAACAACCCCTATCGCATATAATGCTATTAAATGGGCAGCGGTTGGAATGTCGATGTTCAAATCCTTTGCTATATCAGGTAAGATTCCCATCATCGAGAATTCTGTCATTCCTATAGCAAGACCTCCAAAGGCCAATGCAATAATTCCTTTATTCATATTTTTTGCTCAGATAGTGACGAGCGCGTCATTAATGATAGAAAAAGCCATTTAATGATTAAATGGCTATGTGTATGTTTAGTTTGTTTTATTGCCAACGCTTTTGCGGGACACAAATTACGTCTTTAGTTTTCCGTAAAATGATAGGGCGCTGATCATATTTATTTTCTAAGACCAAAGAGTCCTTTGAATGGGAAGCAACTTTAAACCGAGGTAGATACTGTCCCTGACGGTAGCAGCCCGATAATTTTTGTTTTCCATTTTCTTTAACATAAATACCGTCCACAATTACGCTGTCACCACGGACAACATAGAGACCTTTAGCATATTCAACCCAGGAACCGTTATTGTAGCAACTATCTGCAATTTGTTTTGTTTTCGAATGAACATACATACGCGCATAGATCGAATCACAGGTAAAACGAAATTCCGTAAGTGTGTATTGCAGCATTTGGTCCTGATGAGGAATACTATCTTGCTTCCATTCTCCTTGCAAATAACTTGCGCCTTCACTCTGCATTTCCGAATTAAACTTACAGCTCCCAAACAGCAAAAGCATACCTATTGTAACGAATAGGTATGCTTTTATATTTTTACTTTTAGTTAGATAGGACATCATAAGCTTATTTTAAGCTCCCGACCATATCTTCAGGTTTTACCCATTCATCAAATTCTGCAGCAGTTACATAACCCAATGCAATAGCTGTTTCTTTTAATGTTGAATTATTTTTATGCGCTGTCTGAGCAATTTCTGCAGACTTATAGTATCCAATTTTAGTATTTAAAGCCGTTACTAACATTAAAGAGTTATCTACTAATTCCTTAATACGAGCGTAGTTTGGTTCGATACCGCTAGCACAGTGCTCTTCAAATGATATACATGCATCACCGATTAATCGAGCAGATTGTAAGAAGTTAGCCGCCATCAATGGTTTGAAAACGTTCAGTTCATAATGACCCTGCGTACCACCTATTGTGATCGCAACATCATTGCCCATTACTTGAGCAGCAACCATAGTTAAAGCTTCACACTGAGTTGGATTTACTTTTCCAGGCATGATAGAAGAACCCGGTTCATTTTCAGGGATGATGATCTCACCAATACCTGAACGTGGACCAGAAGCCAACATGCGGATATCATTAGCGATTTTATTTAAAGAAACTGCTAATTGTTTCAATGCACCATGAGACTCAATGATGGCATCATGAGCAGCTAAAGCTTCAAATTTATTCTCAGCCGTGATGAAAGGATGACCCGTAAATTGTGCAATATATTTTGCTACCAGTACATCATATCCAGCAGGAGTGTTTAATCCAGTACCAACTGCTGTACCTCCCAGTGCCAATTCCGATAAATGTGCCAATGTGTTTTTGACAGCTTTTATACCGTAGCTTAATTGAGCAACATAGCCAGATAATTCTTGACCTAATGTCAAAGGGGTAGCATCCATTAAGTGCGTACGGCCAATTTTGACAACTTTCATAAACTCAGCAGATTTCTTTGCTAAGGTATCACGAAGTTTTTCAACACCTGGTATGGTCACCTCAACTACAGCTTTATAGGCTGCGATGTGCATACCAGTAGGATAAGTATCATTTGAAGATTGTGATTTATTTACATCATCATTCGCTTTTAAAACAGGCTCACCTTCTCCAATTTTGAATCCAGCTAATACCTGAGCACGATTTGCAATGACTTCATTTAAATTCATGTTCGATTGCGTACCCGAACCTGTTTGCCAGATTACCAATGGAAATTGATCATCCAATTGACCAGCTAAGATCTCATCACAAACAGCTGCGATAGCATCACGTTTCTCAATAGGTAATACACCTAATTCAGCATTAGCATAAGCTGCAGCTTTTTTTAAGTAAGCAAAACCTTCGATAATTTCATGAGGCATAGATGCTGCAGGACCGATTTTGAAGTTGTTGCGTGAACGTTCTGTTTGAGCTCCCCAGTATTTATCTGCTGGAACTTGAACTTCACCCATGGTATCTTTTTCTATTCTAAATGACATAGCGTTTGATTTTTTTGATGTAACAAAGTTAAGTAAAAATATAGAGAACAGCCATTCAAAGAGTTCATCTTAATTGAATTTGAATGTCATAATTTCTTCAAATCTCCCTAACCATTCAATCGTTTTGTTAATTGTTCATTGATATGGTGAAAAATTTGAATGGGTTTTAAAGTGCGCCAAGGAAGATCATTAAGATGTCCGCCAAAATTGATATAATAGTCGATGTTATTTTGCATAAATTCCGTAACAACATGCTGTCTAAAATTGACAGCAGCTATCCAGCCATCCTCAATATCCTGAAACCACTCTTCATAATAAGTGTCATCAGAAGCATGGAAATTAAGTAGATTTTCACCTATCAATATAAAATGATTGATTCCCTCGGCGATCATTAAATCAATCAATTCACGTTTCAAGATCATGATATCGTTGTCAATTGCATCATTCCATTCGCCGATAAGCTCGATGATACCATACTGCTTCTCATAGTCCACAAATAGTACTTTTAAATACAGCGTATGTGAACCAAAATCATCCCATTGGGGATGTAAAAGGAAATTATAAATCTGTTTATCGTATTCAAATTCATTATATATTGTTCCATAAAAAGGAGATTGTTCATCTTCCGATGCAATATAATCATGTCTCCAATTGTAAAAAGGTTCAATTTCGTGCATTTTGGCAGATTATTTGATTGTTACAAAGACAAAGTTGAGAAAACTTTCAGATATTAACCACTTTTAATAACTTTTGTTTTAACATAAAAATCACGTCATTTATTGTGGTATTAATGAATAAAACTTAGTATTTTTGAAGCATCTTTTCATATGCAAGGAAGTATAAAACGGAATATTTTTGTAGCAGCAACATACGCAGGAGTTTTACTCGTGGGTCTATTGCTTGGGCAGAAATATGCCGATGAACAAGGTAATAAACAATCGACTTCTATTCTAGCCGGTGGATTAACTGGAAATTCTGAGAAAGTTCAATATTTAGTTAACTTAATTTCAGATAATTATGTGGATAAAGTGAGTCTAGATACCATTCAAGATGAAGCCATTCAACATATCATCACCCGATTAGATCCGTTTTCTACATATCTTAAACCCAACGAACGTTTAGCGCAAGCAGAAGCCCTTGAAGGAACCTTTGATGGTATTGGTGTTGAATATTTTAATCTCAACGATACACTGCTAGTTGTGGGTATGATCGCTGGTGGTCCAGCAGAAAAATCAGGAATGAAAATTGGCGATCGTTTAATTAAAATAGCCAATCGAAATATTGCCGGTGTTCGTGTTACCGAGCACGTGGTCGATAAATTAATTCGTGGTAAGAAGGGTTCTACCGTTGATATCATGATCAAACGTAATGATGAAATTCTAACTACACCTTTAAAAGTTGTACGTGATCAAGTATCCGTAAGTACATTAGATGCCTCCTACATGATAGCACCTAAAATTGCTTATGTAAAAATCCGACGCTTTGGGCATCAGACTTCCGAAGATTTTAAAATTAAATTGCGTGACCTGAAAAAAAGTGGCGCCCAAGATCTGATTTTAGACCTTAGAGGTAATGGTGGTGGTTATGTACATACCGCCATTGAAATGGCCAGCATGTTTTTCAAAGAGAAACGCCTGTTGATGTATACTGAAGGAGCAAACGAGTTACGTCGTGACTACTTCTCTACCGAGCCGGGCAACTTTAGTGACGGTCGTATTGTTGTTCTTATTAATGAAGAAACAGCCTCGGCAAGTGAAATTGTGACCGGAGCTCTACAGGATTTGGATAGAGGTACCGTAGTCGGTCGCAGATCTTATGGAAAAGGATTGGTTCAAGAGCAGTTTGACTTTGCAGATGGATCTGCAGTCAACCTGACTGTTGCTCGCTATTACACGCCATTAGGACGGTGTATTCAAAGAAAGTATACTCGGGCAAATTATGATCAGTCTAAATATATGACCACATTTGATCTTTGGACATTGGATACAGAGTATAATACACATGAAATGTATACCACTAGCAAAGGCAAAATGTTATTTGGAGGAGGAGGTATACAGCCTGATATTGTAATCCCTATAGACTCCAATGAAATAAGTGCCAAGTATAGAGAGATTTATCATTCCAATAGTATACAAGAGTTTGTCTATGATCGTTTTACAAAGAAATTGCCAGCATACTCAATAGAAAATTTCTTAAGTGGTTATAATTTA
Source organism: Sphingobacterium sp. UBA6320 (assembly GCF_002440335.1). NCBI lineage: Bacteria > Pseudomonadati > Bacteroidota > Sphingobacteriia > Sphingobacteriales > Sphingobacteriaceae > Sphingobacterium > Sphingobacterium sp. UBA6320. The sequence goes on from NZ_DJTA01000013.1 coordinate 101,049, forward strand.
CCAGATCAAGAATTTAATGATTTTATTTCCTTTTTATCTAGAAAAGGTATTGCGGTCAATAAGTTAGAGGCAGATCGCCTTCATCAGATCATTCAGTCTGACATCGAAGCTTTGGTCGGGCGGTATTATTTTGGTAGAGAAGCTTATTTTAAGATCAAGAACAGGAAAGATCAATTTGTTGCAAGTGCCTTACGTGCATTAGGTATTCAGATCAGCTAGTTTTTCAATTTTAGATCACTCCAGATCGGATAGTGATCAGATAGCTTTCTTTTGACCACGTGATAATTTAATACCTCAAATGCAGGGCTGGCAAAAATATAATCAATCTGAAAGATCGGCAACATTTCATAATGTGTGACTCCCCAGCCGGCACCTTTTTCTTTAAAGGCATTATGAAGACCTTTGCTCACTAGATTTACAGAATAACTCATTGGTGTATCATTAAAATCTCCCATCACGATGTACGGAGAAGTACAGGCGTTCATATGTCTTTTTAAAGAACTAGCTTGCTCACTTCTGAATTCAAAAGCATTTTTTAGCTTTCTGCCCAAACGTCTTGAAGCTTGATTGTGGGTTTCATTTTTACTTGATGGATTTTGAATAAATTCTTTATCTTCATTTTGAAGCGCAAATGATCTGAGATGAACATTGTATACGCGAATTGTACTGTCATTTTTCTTAATATCAGCATAAGAAATTCGATTGATACCATAGTCATTGTCTAAAATATTTCCTGAATTCACAATCGGATATTTCGAAAAAATAGTCATACCATAAGCCTCATAATCATTCTTAGAACTTTCAGCAAAGTAATGATAGTCATACCCCAGTTTGATTTTAAATTCATTGGAGATGACGTATTTTCCTTTTATTTTACTGTAATATTCCTGAAAACATACGATGTCAGGTTTGATACTATCCAATATTGTCAAGGCATCATTTTTAAAGTTTTTCTTAGCATCGTGTATATCCTTAAAAAGATGAGCATTGAAACTTAAAACACGAATATAATCTGTTGTTTTTGCAGTAATTGGAGCGGTGGACCTGGGGTTCCAATGTTTGGTTAATAAAGGCCATCCGATTAGGATGGTCAGCAAAGAAAAGATTAGCATTTTTGGCTTTCGTAATAACCAATAAGCAATAAAACCGATGTTTATAAGGAGAATAGGCAGGTATCCTAGACCAAAAAAAGCAATTGGCCAAAATGTTTTAGGATTGATGAAAGCGGCTGAATAACTAATCAATAAGGCAACAATGGCAAGAATGTTGAAAATGAAAACCGTCCTGCTCAAATAACCCAATCTTTTTTTTACGAGTGCCCGCCTAGCCATCTATCTTATTGTTATTGCTTGCTTTAAATAGAATTTCTTTTTCGTGAGTACTTAAACTATCGTATCCGGATAAAGATATCTTATCCAATATTTGGTCGATCTGATCCTGATTGGGTAAATCATATCGGTGTTGAGGCATTGATCGTTCACCATGTCCGACTACTACTTTTAGTTTTGAACGTTTTTTATCTTTCTTTTTAAATATTTTAGACCAATCCATACCAGATTGCAATGCATAAGTGTACCCCATGCCAAATATAACAGCGCAAAAATAACTGATAGCAGCTGGTTTATTTGTCAGTATGAAGAATAAGAATTGTATGGCAAAATACACAATAGCAATGGTCTTTAATTTTACATTTCCAAATAATAGAAGCCTCAGTTCATATTTAGGAACTAAAGTCGCTATTGATGCTAAAATGGCCGCAATAGTGATCGAACCTGTATTTAAATAAGGATTAGGTAAATTAGAAAAAAGTGCAAGATGTGAAAAGATCAAAAAGATCAGTCCCGCAAGCAACCCAGAAAAGATATAAATAAACAGAAATTGTCGTTTATTTAGAAAATTGAAGAAAATATTCCCTAACCAATAGAGCCATAAACAATCAAAAGCAACATTAAATAGTCCCGTATAAAGAAAATTGTAAGTCAGTAGAGACCAAGGCTGTTGAATAAAAGCTTGAAAATTTGTTGGTAAACTTAATTGATCGACCGTCCATTGAAAAAGAGGTGTAGGTATAATCTTCAATTCAAAAAGAATATCAAAAAGATAGATCAAGATAAACAGAGCAACATTTCCACTGATAATAAATGGAATAGGGGATCCTGAACCGAAGGTTGTCCTGATAAAGTTTTTGAACGAATTTTCCCTCATGTTATAAAGATAATTAATATATTCCTTTTTTAATACCCCAAGCTTTTAGCAATAGGTAACCAAATAATGCTCCTCCAACGTGCGCTAAATGGGCAATAGACCCTCCTGAATTTGAAAATCCTAAATAGATTTCAATCAAGATCATGATTGGGATAAAATATTTCGCCTTTATCGGTACAGGTATAAAGATAAGTGCAAGCTTGAGATTGGGGAATAAGTAGGCAAAAGCTAACAACAAACCATAAATAGCACCAGAAGCACCTACCAATGGCGTATTATAGATTGAAACTAAAGTTCCTAAACCTGCCTGAGATATATTAGGGCTATCGCTATATACCATGCCCGAGATCATATCAAACTTTAGACTACTGCCTGGATTAACTACACCAGCGATTTGATACACTTCAAATGCCTGTACGCCAAATTGAAGAACCAGAGCTCCAATTCCAGTTAATAAATAAAAATTTAGAAAACGCTTTGATCCCAATACCTGTTCGATGATCGGACCAAACATCACTAGTGAAAACATATTAAAGAAAATATGTGTAAAACCTCCATGCATAAACATATAGGTAATGATTTGCCACACATTGAAAAAAGGAGAGTCAGGATAATAGACCCCAAAAAGTCTCGTTGAGTTTTCAAAGATCATCGAACCAACAAAACAAACCACATTTATGATAAGTAAGTTTTTAGTTACTGTAGGTAAATTTGAAAGAGGGTTAGCGCTATTCATAAATTTAAATTAGTTTTTACTAAACTTTTCTAGGAGTTCCTGTAAGGTAATGGTAATAACGATTGGTTTTCCGAAAATAGAAATATTTGGAGATTCGCAAGCAAATAATTGATCAATAAGTTCTGATATCGCATTGTTATCCAAGAAAGTTCCTGGTTTTATTGCAGCATTGCGTGCTAGGCTTTTCGCTAAATTTTCGCGTTTTTCAATTTTAAAATCGCTCAAATTGTTTTTATAGTCTTCTAAAATCTGTTCAATGATTTTACGTTCATCAATTCCAGTCCCTAGATCTGCAGGAATACCGTCAATAATGTAACTATTTTTACCAAATGAACGAATTTGAAACCCTAAACTTTGGATATCTTCCAAAAGATCTTGCATCAATTCATTATCTGATGGATTTAAGTCAATACTTTGTGGGAATAAACTTTGTTGGCTCAATCCTTTGTGTTGGTCGAGCTGTGATTTGAATTGTTCAAACAAAATACGTTCGTGTGCCGCCTGTTGATCGATGAGCATGACTCCAGAATGAATCTGCGAGACAATAAATCTATTGTGGATTTGAAAAAACTGCTTGGTAGTTACTTGACTATTAACCCCAGGTAGTTGATGAATAGAACGCTCTTGCTGCTCATGTTCAAGCGGCAACTGCATGGATTCATCTCGCTCTGTGATTTGATATAAAGTATCCCAATTTTGTGGAATGGCCGATTTTTTCTCAAAACCTGCCATATAGTTATCAGCACGTGAAAATGTTGTTTTAGTGACTTGATCCGGTTCAAAAGGATTAAAATCAGGGTTGAAACTAACGGTAGGCACAATGATTTCATCCAAAGGTTTTGGAGTAATCATGTTCGAAAAACCTGTTTCTTGCTCAAAATCCAGCGATGGTGCAATGTTATAGCGACCGAGGGATCTTTTGACAGCAGATCGGATGATGGCATAAATAGCTTTTTCATCTTCATATTTAATCTCGGTCTTCGTTGGATGAACATTAATATCGATTTTTGAAGGATCAATATCAATAAATAATACATACAAAGGAAAGGTCTCTGCAGGAAGAATTTCCTCAAAGGCATTCATAACAGCATGATTCAAATAATGATCTCTGATAAATCTTTTGTTGACAAAGAAAAATTGCTCACCCCTTGTTTTTTTAGCAAATTGAGGCTTACCGACAAAGCCATTCACCTTAATAATAGAAGTATCCTCTTCCACAGGTACTAATCGCTGATTGTATGTATTCCCAAAAAGATGAACAATACGCTGTTTTAAGGTCTCCGCTGGTAAATGAAACATTTCATTTCCATCACTATGTAGAGTCAAAAAGATCTCCGGATTAGCTAATGCTATCCGTTGAAATTCTTCTATAATATGGCGCATTTCTACCGAGTTACTTTTTAAAAAGTTACGGCGTGCGGGTATATTGAAAAAAAGATTTTTAATAGAAATATTGGTGCCTGCAGCTACTGCTTCAGGAGCTTGAGTGATAATTTTTGAACCTTCGATCTCGACAACAGTACCCAATTCATCCTCAAAGCGACGTGTTTTCAATGTTACATGTGCAATGGCTGCGATAGAAGCCATCGCTTCTCCACGAAATCCCATTGTACGAATGGCAAACAAGTCTTCTGCTTTACGAATTTTGGAAGTAGCATGTCGTTCAAAACAAAGACGTGCATCCGTCACGCTCATTCCACAACCATTATCAATCACTTGAATTAATGATTTTCCAGCATCTTTGATGATCAATTGTATCTTGTCAGCTCCAGCATCTATAGCATTTTCAATCAATTCTTTAATAGCAGCGGCAGGTCTTTGTACGACTTCACCTGCTGCAATCTGATTGGCAACATTATCTGGTAGTAATTGAATAATATCCGACATATGATGCGAAGTTACGAAATTAATGAGGAATGATTTTAATTCCGTTAGAAAGTTGTCGTATAAATTACATTACTTATCAACTTTCATGCTTTAAATTTGATACACCAACTAGGTGTATCAAATTTAATCTGGATTATTTCATTTCCAACTTTAGGAATCGGGCCGTTTCGCTATCCTTATTTTTGATTAAGCCTTCTGGTGTACCAGAAAATAATACTTTACCACCATCTTTACCTCCTTCAGGACCAATATCGATGACCCAGTCGGCGCACTTAATCACATCTAAATTATGCTCAATGATCAAGATGGTATTACCACGGTCAACCAAGCGGTTGATCACACCCATCAACACATTCACGTCTTCAAAGTGTAAACCAGTTGTTGGCTCATCCAAGATATAGAAGGTGTTACCGGTATCTTTTTTAGAGAGCTCAGTCGCCAATTTAATCCGTTGAGCTTCACCTCCAGATAGCGTTGTCGATGACTGTCCCAATGTAATATATCCTAAGCCAACATCCTGCAATGTTTTTATTTTACGATAGATAGAAGGGATGTTTTCGAAGAAAACAACAGCCTCATCCACACTCATGTCCAATACATCGGATATGGATTTACTTCTGAAGCGTACTTCCAAAGTTTCTCTGTTATAGCGTTTTCCATGACATGTTTCACAAGGAACCTGAACATCAGGTAGAAAGTTCATTTCAACGACTTTCATTCCCCCACCTTGGCAGGTTTCACAGCGTCCACCCTTGACATTAAAGGAGAATCTTCCGGGTTTATAGCCTCTTATTTTCGCTTCAGGTAGTTGAACAAACAAGGTTCTGATATCTGAAAATACACCTGTATAAGTAGAAGGATTTGATCGTGGTGTACGACCGATCGGACTCTGGTCGATTTCAATCACCTTATCAATATGCTCTAATCCATCAATACTCTTAAAGGGGAGAGGGATACCTTTAGCACGGAAAAAATGTTTATTTAGAATAGGATATAATGTACCTGTAATCAAACTTGATTTTCCAGAACCGGAAACACCAGAAACTAAAATCAATTTTCCTAATGGAAAATCTACAGAAACATTTTTCAAATTATTTCCTGTAGCTCCTTTAAGTGATAATGTTTTTCCATTACCAGTTCTTCTTTCAGAAGGGATGGCAACCTCTTTTTTACCGTTTAAATAAGCAGCTGTCAACGATTTTGATTTTAAAATATCTTTTGGTTTGCCCTCAGCCACCACCTGACCACCATTTACACCTGCAGCAGGTCCCATATCGATGACATAGTCGGCATTCAAAATCATGTCTTTATCATGTTCAACAACTAATACCGAGTTGCCAATATCACGTAAATTTTTTAAAGAATTGATCAGTCTTTCATTATCTCTTTGATGGAGACCAATACTCGGTTCATCCAAGATATACAAGACATTGACGAGCTGAGAACCGATTTGTGTCGCAAGTCGGATACGTTGAGCTTCTCCTCCAGAAAGTGATTTTGAAGAACGATCTATAGTCAGGTAGTTTAATCCCACATCCAATAAAAATCCTAAGCGCGACTGTATTTCTTTTAATATTTCAGTTGCGATGATCTGTTGGCGTTCATCCAAAGAAGCATTTACATTTGAAAACCATTCGTACAGGGATTTGATATCCATATGCGCCAGTTCATAGATGTTTTTACCTGCAAATTTAAAATGCAACGATTCTTTCTTCAATCGTGCTCCTTGACAAGTTGGACAGACTATTTTCGAACGGAAATCATCTAAAGAAGACATGTCGTCGCTAGATTTGCCTGATTGCTCTTCAAGCATTTTGAAAATACCAGAAAATTCGATCCGATAATCGCGCACATCATAACTACCATATGAAACAGCTACTGAAATAGGTTCCTCTGCACCAAATAGTAACGTATCGAGTTGTTCTTCTGTTAATTTCTCTAAAGGAGTGCTCAGAGAAAAATCAAGTTTTTTAGCAACCGCTTTTAAAACTTGAAAATTCCAAGTTTCCTTTGCAGGGCCTAATGGCGCTAAACCTCCTTTTTGAATACTTAATTTACGATCAGGAATAACGGTGTTTTTATCAATTTCAAAGATATAACCTAGACCATCACATTTTGGACAAGCTCCATATGGCGAATTAAAAGAGAAGGTATTCGGTTGTGGCTCATCATAAGAAATACCCGATTCAGCATCCATTAAGTAGCGGCTGAAAAATTGTTCATCATTTTCCTGATTAGCCACTTTGATAATTCCTTTCGCTGTTTTCATCGCTTGCATAACAGATGTCTGCAGGCGCTTTTTATCATCGGCAGTTACTTTAAGTCGGTCTACTACAATCTCAATATCATGTATTTTATACCGATCCACTTGCATCTTTGGCGTGAGATCTACAATTTCACCATCAACGCGAACTTTTACATAACCCTGCTTACGGATTTGTTCAAATAATTCGCGGTAGTGACCTTTACGGCCCTTGATAACAGGAGCCAAAATATTGAGAGCTTGTCCATCAAAATCAGTCAGAATGCGATCCACAATTTGATCATCAGACATGCGCTGCATGCGATTGCCCGTTATATAAGAAAATGCCTCACTCGCACGTGCAAATAGCAGACGCATAAAATCATAAACCTCAGTAATGGTACCGACTGTCGAACGCGGATTTTTGCTCGTCGTTTTTTGTTCAATAGAAATAACAGGGCTCAATCCGGAAATTTTATCGACATCAGGTCGCTCCATGCCACCCAAAAACTGACGGCTGTATGCACTAAATGTCTCCATATACCGCCTTTGACCCTCTGCATAGATCGTGTCAAAAGCTAATGACGATTTACCACTACCACTTAGTCCCGTGATAACAACCAATTCGTTTCTAGGAAATGAAATGTCAATATTCTTGAGATTGTGTACACGTGCTCCAAATACTTGAACTTCATTTTGTTCACCTAAATCTGGTGTGATTTTCTTTGTCATGTAACCCCTGTTTTCTTCCAAACGCAGATGAATTTCTGCAAACATGCAAAATTACTTATTTTTAATGAACTTTAACAGTGCTCATATCTTTATTATTGTCACGACATTGCAAATCTATAGCTTAAATAATGGGTATAATTTGTACTTTGCCATTTCACAACTTATATGAAGAAATTAGACGTAACTAAACAAGAAAAAGAATCCTTAGAAGAAGCGATACAATTTTGGGAAAAGGAGAAAATAATCGATGCATCAACCGCTAGTGCTATGGTCAATAGTATTGATGTAAAAAGCTTTGATTGGAAACGCTTAGCACGCTATGCTTTTTGGGTTGCGCTGGCTTCTTTGGTGTTTGCCGTATTTTCTTTGATGACAGATACAGCCTTTCTCAAATTTGTCGATACACTTTATGAAGCACCAAATATTTTGTTTTGCTTATTCTTTGCTGCACTAGCCGTTTTATTTTATACATTAGGATTTCGTTACAAAACAAAATTTCCCAATAAAAATCTATCTATTGAAACCATGATGCTCATCGGAGTATTCGCAACAGCAGCATGTATTGGGTTTTTAGGTAAAGTGCTGGACAAAAATAGCATGCATTATTCTTTACTATTTTTATTGTCGGTACTCATCTATGGATACCTCGCCAATCGCCTTAAGTCAAAACTGATATGGGTTTTTATGCTCATCGCTTTAGGGATTTGGTTTGCAACAGAAACAGCCTACCATAGCGATTGGGGATTTAAGTTCTGGGGAATGAATTATCCATTGCGTTTTACCATTTTTGGTTTTGTCTTAACATTAGTAGCTATATACATACAACCACGATTTAAGCAATTGATGGAATTTCAGTCCCTCAGCTATCTCATTGGGTTATTGTATCTGATGGTTTCATTGTGGTCCCTTTCTATTTTTGGCAACTATTCGGATTTTTATGAGTGGACATTAGTACGACAATATCATATATTCTACTGGGGATTATTATCTACTGCAGTATCGGCAGGTTTAGTGATCTATGGTTTAAAGATGAAAGATAATACCACCAGGGAAATCGGTTTCGTATTTTTTGTATTGAATGTCTATACCCGTTATGTCGAGTATCTATGGGATAATATCAATCGTGCTATCTTCTTCCTCATCTTGGCGATCTCCTTTTGGTTTGTGGGCCGTTGGGCAGAGAAATTGTGGCAAAAACGCGAAGAAGGTATTGATGGATAGGTACACTAATTTTTGATCGACCCAAGGGCAATCCGATCAGAATGAAATTGTAAATCCAACTCCTCGGGAAGAAGTTATTTGCAAGCTTACATCATGTTTGAGGTATTTTCGAAGCCGTGTAATAAATACATCCATGCTACGGCCATTGAAAAAATCACTGGTGCCCCACACTTCTTGTAAAATTTCTTCCCGTGTCACAAGAGAACCCGAGCGCTTACTTAGAAATAATAAGAGCTTGGCCTCCCTTTCTGTTAATTTAAATTGTTCGAAAGGATGAGACAAGATTAAGCGTTGTGGAAAAAACTGATAACTGCCCAATGTTATCGAGATCGTGAGCTCTTTCTTTTTATTCCGCTTTAAGATATTTTGGATACGCAATACCAACTCTTCTGGATCACAGGGTTTTGTGATGTAGTCATCGGCACCTATTTTTAGACCGGTTAATTTGTCAATTTTTTGCTCTTTGGCAGTTAAGAAAATAAAAGGAAACTCAGGGAAACGTTCCTTTATTTCTTGCGCTAATGTAAACCCACTTTTAAGAGGCAACATTACATCAATGATTAACAAATCATAAGGAAGTGTATTTTCATACAGCGAAAATTCAGCAGGACTTTGCATCCAATGAACTTCATATCCCGAAAGTTGTAGATAATGCTGCAGCATAAAGCCAAAATCAGGATCATCCTCGATTAACAAAAGCTTAGTTTTCATGTGGTATCGAAATATTAAATGTGGTTCCTTGATTCTGTTTACTACTGACTTGAATATTTCCTTGGTGGCGGTTCACGATATTGTTGATTAGATATAAACCCAATCCTAAACCTTTAGTATCATGAATGTTATTTTTTTGTATGCGGTAGAATTTTTCAAAAATATGAGGAATCTCCTTCTGAATTATCCCAATTCCATTATCACGCACTTGAATCTTGCATAGGTTCTGATCATTTGTGATGGATATATGCAATTGCGTAGCACCATACTTGATACTATTATCCATCAGATTCACCAATATGGTGTTAAAATCAACATCATTGAGCGGAATAACCACCTTTGTAATATCGTTCATTTCAAAGTGGATATCAGGATGTGCTAGCTTAAAATCGGATAGCAATGTTGCTATCTGATGATTAGCGATCACGATATTAGAAATTTCTTTTTTTGGTTCATTCAGGGGCTCTAAAGTCTGTTCTAGGCGCTCCAATTGTCTGGTCATGACTGCTATTATAGTAGGGTCGGGATGTTTTTCTAAAGTTTTTAAAGCGACTTTTAGGGTTGCAATAGGTGTTTTAAGTTCATGCGAAATATTGTCAACAGTGTCATGTAACTGCCCAATTTTCTTCTGTTGCTTTTTAAGATTTTGATAGGTCTTATAAAATAAGAACAGTAGGGCTATTAGGATCAAAAGTGTATTCAGTAGTAAGAATGCCAATTCTTTGAAAACAACCCAATTGATATTAACCACTTCAAAAGTTGATTTTCGAAGCACAAGAAAACTATATGGTTTATCCTCTTGTTCAACGGTTATTGCCGATTCCTCTTTTGTCAATTGTTTCACCGTTCTTTCCGTAGCCCATGTTCCCGAAGATAGCTCTAATGGATGCATGAGATTTCCGTTCGTTTTATACACCACAATCGGATTATTCAATAGCTTTTGCTCGGTGTTTTTGAAAGTGATCTGTAGAATTTCTTTTTGTAATTTTACTTCAAGACCTAATGGAGAGAATATACTATCCACATAATGAGTCAGTACATGTTGAGCCCGCTTTGCTTTTTCTGAATAACTGTTTTCTAGTTGAGCAAGTGTAATGTTCCCTTGGACCAAATTGATATAATGAGCCGTAGCATCTTGGTTATTTAATAGATCGTTATCAAATAATGCATCTGTATCATCAATTTGTCCTAATTTTTCTTTTGTCTTTGAATAGATTTCCCGTTTCTTCAAATGAAAAGAATTCATTAATAAATATGTCTGGATACCAATGAGGACTAGAAAGAGGATAACGAAAATATAAATATAGTTTTTAGACTTCAGTTCCATATACAAATATAAGTTCCGCTTTTGAATAAATGGAACCTTAACCTTCCATTAACCCTTCATTAACCGAAGTTTTCCCTGACATGAGACACTTTTGTACCATCAATTAAAAAAGCATGAAGTATCTTATTATTTTTTTATTATTACCTTTTATTGGACAGGCTCAAGGGAAGCGTTTAGCTGTTAAAGTCTGTGATCAAAGCGAACGTGCATTGACAGATGTTACCGTTGTATTATTAGATAGTGCAGGGAAATTAATATACACGTCCCAGGTAGATACAGCAGGTAGATTCGACTATACTATTGCAGAGAAAAATCTATACAGGCTGGCGATATCTCACTTAAACTACGAAAATCAAGAACTCTACTTTCGTTCCGATACCGTGCAAAAATTGGTGTTGATCAAGCTCAGTCCAAATGAAACCAAACTTGAAGAAGCACAAGTGACCGGCAAGCGTCCTCGAGTCATTCGAAAGATTGATCGATTGGAGTTTAATGTGCAAGGCAGTAATTTATCCGGATTGAATAGTTGGGATATTTTAAAGCGGACACCTATGGTGATGCTCACGGGGAGTAATATTGCTGTCCGTGGAGATAAGAAAGTTGCAGTCATGATCAATGAAAGAAAGGTGATGCTGACAGGAGAAGAGCTGAAGACACTCTTAGAGAATACTGCGGGATCAGATGTGCAAGCTATTGAGGTCATCACCAATCCACCTGCAAAATATGAAGCAGAAGGGAGCACAATCATCAATATCAAAATGACCAAATCACAACTTTATGGATACCGGGGAGTGGTGTTGGCTTTGGCAGAGCAAAGTAACTATGCAAAACAGCTCTTTGGACTGACACAATATTATAAAAATGAAAAAATTAATCTGCGTGCTACCTACAATTATGGGAGAGGGACATACGCGCGATATGGGACTGATTTTGTATACTATCCCAATGAACAAACATCATGGGAAAGTATCATGACTCGCATCGATCAAAATAATAGTCAAAACAGTTATGTGTTCTCTTTCGATTATACACCTGATACCTCTTTGACTATCGCTATAGGATTAAATGGTTATTACGGACCCAAGTCTGCTGGAGTCTATCGCGTACCGACTTCTATCTATAATAAGGATGGTCAACTGGAGTCTTCTTATTTAACGAAGAATGACCATGTAGATTCTCGGAAAACCAATAACCTGTATTTACAGGTTAACAAAAAGATAAATTCCAATTGGAATGCGAATTGGTCGTCATATTTTACAACAAATCGAAGATCTAATCTGCAAGATGTATGGACCGATTTAAATTTTAAAGACCAGGAACCGACAAGCACACGGTTTGTAAGTGATAATGCGAGTCAAAATCAGCTGTTATCAACACAACTCGATTTTTCCGCAAATTTAAATAAGGTCGCTCTAGAATTTGGAGGAAAATTTAGTACTGTAAAAACAAAAAGTGCTTTATTGTTTTTCGATGATGAACGAGGTAGTTTTCAGGAAAGAGCTGATAAGAGTAACGTTTTTGATTACGATGAGCAGCAATTTGCCGCTTATGCGTCTATGGAATATAAATGGGGTAAATGGAGCTGGAAAGGAGGATTACGTTTAGAAAATACGGCATTGAATGGTATCGTTTCTGAACCTGCAGACCACAATCATCAAAATTATTGGGCACTCTTTCCAACATTCTATGCCCAATATCATACAGATCAGGAATATCAGTGGGGATTTTCCTATGGCAAACGAATCAGCAGACCAGCATACTCCTGGTTAAATCCTGCGAAGTCTTATTATAATTTGTTTTCTTACTTTCAGGGAGATCCACGGTTGCGAGCCACAATTATTCACAATCTTAATATCATGTTTACAAAAGAGAACTGGAATGTGGACTTGTTCTATCGTTATGAGCAGTGGCCATCCATGGAGATTTCTATTCAGGATAATATCAATCATCAATTGATCTATCAGTATACAAATATTAAAAAAGGGCAAGGTGCCGGTGTAGATTTGAGTAAAAGTTTCCAGCTGTTGAAAAACTGGAGTTTAAATACACAATTGGAAGGAATGTATAATGTAAACTACTATCAAGGAAGAGATCTTGAGTTATACCGCAATCAGGTGTGGATGGCCAATGGTAATGTCAGCTCAACTTTCCTGCTGAATAAAAATGTCGATTGGAATTTGGAAATTGGCAATACCTTTGAGTCGCCTACCATACAGGGGCCTTTTAAGATTTCTGGTTACTCAAGTACCTACCTATTGACCAATCGGAAGTTTTTTAATAAAAAATTTGAAGTAAACTTTTCCTTTATGGATATTTTTAAAACTGATAAGCAGCGAGTATCATCACAATATGCTGACCAGAATAATTATTATAACGATTATCGCGATACACGTAAAGTAAATGTAACACTTCGTTATCATTTTGGTAATCAAAAAATTAAAAATAGTGCCAATGTGCCGAAAAAAACAGAGGAACAAGGGAGGTTATAAGATAAATGAGTAAATATTAAAACCCAGATTTGCACAGAAATCTGGGTTTTAATATCGCTGAAAACACTTTAATTTATTTTCAGGGAATAGGTGATATCAATACCACCTGCCGCAAGCATGTCATGCACGGAACAGTATTTTTTAACCGCTAATTCTGCTGCTTTTTGGGCTTTGATCTCGTCAATATTACCTTTTAAATAGAAGCTAATGTGAATATCCGTAAAGATATTTGGAATTTCTTCTCTTCGTTTTCCTTCGACTTCCACTTGTATATCTTCAATCTCTTGGCGCTGTTTGGTCAAGATCGAAGATAGGTCAAATACACTACATGAACCTAAAGCCATTAAGACTAACTCCATTGGCCGCACGCCTTTCCCTTCACCTCCAATAGCTTCTGAGCCATCTATATGAACTTTGACATTAGACAATTCACTTGCGGCTTCAAAGTGTACCGCTTTGTTTTGGCGATTTAATGTTACTTTCATGTTTTTGTACCTCGTTGTATACACAAACTTAGCTAATTTTGCTTTGATTAACAATATAATCGCATGGATTACAAAAACCAATTTATATGCTTTTAACGTGAGCTATATCAGCTTCATCGTCATATTCTTTTCCATATTTTCTTGTGTTTTGTGCTATCGAGTTGATAGGATCTATAGGCGATTGATAAACAATAAAAAGGGTGATCATAATTATGATACACCCTTTTACCAAACCATTTAGTATTAATATTATGGAAGTTTTACACCTCTAAAGTCAGAAATATTCAACCTGGGAACCTGAGCTCCATATGTTTTGTTTATAGCTTCAATAAATACATTTGCCATCAATGCATTTCCAATGGGAGTTAAATGTATGCCATCCAAAGAAAAACCGTTACCTGTAATGTATTTTGCACTTACAGCCAGACCATCGATCCTAATCCCGTTTTTTACTGCCGTTAAAAAGGCATTAACATCTGCAACAGCTAATCCTTTAGACGCGGCTACCGATTTAATTGCCTTATTGAAGTCATTGACACGTGCCACAACTTGTGCAGCTTCAGTAACATCCAAAACATAACTATCTCCGACACCATTTCTTGGATCAAGACCGTAAGGATATGGATTTACGACACCTGTCTTTTCATCAGGTATATCTGTGCGCCCCAGCAATCCTGCTGATGAAAAAGGTAAAATGAAGTAATCTGCATTTGTAGCAGCACGAGTTCCATTTTTTGTTTTGATATAGATATCTTTAACTCCAGCAGTTGGATTGGCAGCATTCACCCCTGCTATTAAAAGTTCACGTGTCACCGTTGTAAAATAAGGTACTGCTGTAACATCTGGTATGGTAGCTAATACTCCTTTTCGATCGCCCGTGGTGAGTTCAGTCACATATTTATTTAAGAGACCTGTAAATGTTGAAACTTCTGTTAAGACAGTGGTTGGATCTGGTTCTTTAGTAGTTGGATTAATTTTTACAACACCGCCATTTGTTGCCCAACCTAAGGCATCATTATTTCCAAGAGAAAAAGTGAAAAATGTATGATTTTGCGTTGTAGAGTAGGTGAAATAATTCATCGTTGGTGGAGTACCATCTGGCAGTAGACGTTCGAAGTACATATTTCCTGCAGCGGTACCTATACCTGGTGCAAAAGCCATATCCATACGCATGCCCGGTACACCTAAGTTATTGATAGGCTCTGTATATTTTATTAATAATTTTGGGGTCGCCGAACGATAAGCTAATTTATCCGCAACCTGTTCCGTAACTGGCTGGCCATTCACGAGTGCTTTTAGACGGATATAACCTGAACCATTGGAGTGCTCTTCACTAAAAAATGGAGACTTAAACTCTCCGCCACCAACTTTTTGAAGTTGCTCAGCAATAAGTAAAGGGAAAGCTACTTTTTGCCCCTCTAGATATAAGCCTCCATCAGCAAATCCTGCAGATAGCGAGTTTCCAATAGCAATATATTTGCTAAAATCAGCTTTTGTTCCTGCAGAGGGGGTAAATTCGTCTAGAGTTGGTTTACATGCTGTGATACTCAGTATAGCTAATGCAACTCCTATATATAGATTTCTTCTTTTCATGATCATAACATTTTAGTATAAATGCTTAAAATTTGTAAGTCAAACCAATGCCTGGTGCGTAGATATTCGTTGTATACGTTCCCGATAGATGGCTGTCGACATTATTCGCTTCACGGGGTAATATTCTTTGGTATGCAAATGAACCTGTCAAATCAAATTTAGGGGACATTTTGTAGGTGAAACCACCAGCTACCAATACGCGGTTATTATCTGGAGTTTCCGGATATACATAATCTTTCCTTACAGGAGTTGCAATATATCCACCACCTATCCGAAGTTGTAATTTCTCTGATGGTAGGTATTCAATACCCGCTTTT
Organism: Sphingobacterium sp. UBA6320; assembly: GCF_002440335.1. Taxonomy (NCBI): domain Bacteria; kingdom Pseudomonadati; phylum Bacteroidota; class Sphingobacteriia; order Sphingobacteriales; family Sphingobacteriaceae; genus Sphingobacterium; species Sphingobacterium sp. UBA6320. The sequence goes on from NZ_DJTA01000013.1 coordinate 116,994, forward strand.
ATAGAACCTGCCTTTGTATAATTCTTTGGAGAATGTGTATCTGGAGTATTTGCTCCGCTATAATCAAAATTTAATTCCTTATAGACGTCATAATTGATCACAGTTCCATCTACAGCCATTTTCACCTTCTCACTGATAGGGAAAGTTACACCTACGGCAAAAGTAGAAGGAAGAGGAAGTTCTGCACTAAATTTGCTATCTCGCGGAAATGTTCCTTCTGCCGCTTCAGGTACAGTGAATTTCGCATCGCCATCTTTTAGTTTTGTCAACACTTTCGAACGGTAGCTCATTGAGATGGCAAATTCTTCATTTAAATTATAATGCACCCCGACATTATAGCCTGTACCAGTTCCCGTTCCCTTTAATTCTGCTAATCCAGATGTTCCATCTTGGAAATAAACAGGAATAGCACTTTGTAAATCGACAGATCCAATATTGTAAACAAATCCACCACCAATACTAAAGTTGTCCGTTAATTTGAAACTCACAGTTGGTTGTATATAGATCGCACGTAATGATAAACTTACTAAACTGTATTTACCTGTCCATTCTGTTCCCCAATCCACTGCACCACCGTAAGGTGTATAGATACCTATACCAGCTTTCCACCACGTGTTTTTAGGACCTACTGTCGCAAATACAGAAAAGGGAGGTGTGATCTGATTTCTAGTGTGATCAACTACTGAACTTCCTGTTGCTTGAAAAGCAGATTTGAACATAACACCATTTCCGTTAACAGAGATAGCATTGTGACTCATTTTTGAAAGTGCTCCTGGACTATAAAAAATAGAAGATTCATCTATAAAGTAGGCAGAGCCTGCACCGCCCATACCCACAGATTTTGGACTCTGAAGATTAACTTGAGATCCCTGTGCAAAAAGTAAGGAGGGGGATGCACAAAGTAGGGTAATTAGTAACTTCTTCATATACATCATATTTGGTTTATCGTTTGTGTTTCAATTACAATGCTAACATAGTAATTTTTTGTGGTTTTTTGATATTTTTTTGGCAAATATTGATAAATATTTATTTTGAATGAAAGACCACTAATTATTGTGATTTTTGTGGCAACATTAGACATAAATCATTAAATTGCTAAAAAATTAATTATGGCAACAGTAACATTCAAAGGCGGAGCAGTAAATACAGTTGGAAATTTACCTGCAGTAGGAAGTCAAGCTCCAGATTTTAAATTAACAGCAGGTGATTTATCCGATAAGTCATTGGCAGATTATAAAGGAAAGAAAGTAGTATTAAATATTTTTCCAAGTGTCGATACCGGAACATGTGCAGCGTCAGTTCGTGCGTTTAATCAAGCAGCGTCAGGTTTAGAAAATACCATTGTATTGTGTATTTCTAAAGATTTACCATTCGCTCAAGGCCGTTTCTGTGCGGCAGAAGGTTTGAATAATGTAGTTACATTATCAGAGTATAAAGACAATAATTTTTCAGAAACCTATCAATTACGCTTTTCTGATGGTCCTTTAGCAGGATTATTAAGCCGTGTAGTCATTACATTGGATGAAAATGGAAAAGTATTGTACGAAGAGCAAGTTGCAGAAGTGACAGAAGAACCAAATTACGAAGCAGCATTAGCTTCATTGAAGTAGTCGTATCCATAAAATAAAGAGGATGGCAGGTGAAACATTCTCTTTTGTAAAATTACAATAACAATAAAAGGGTGATCACCATGATCACCCTTTTATTGTTATTTTGTTTTTTCTAATGCTTGCAATATATCTTGGATAATATCTTCTTGATCTTCTAAACCAACAGACAAGCGTACGCTGCCAGGTTTAATTCCGAGATTTAAACGTTCATCCTCCGTTAACTTAGAATGTGTGGTTGATGCGGGATGAGTAGCAATTGATCTTGCATCTCCTAAATTAGAAGTATATAAGATCATGTTTAATTCATCTAAGAATCTAAATGCCCTTTCTTTTCCACCTGCAACCACAAATGTGACAATGCCACCTCCAGCTTTCATTTGCTTCTTCGCTAATTCATATTGTGGATGTGAAGGAAGAAAAGGATATTTAACATCTTCAATTTCAGGATGTGTCTCCAAAACAGTCGCCAAGGCGAGCGCATTGCTACAATGTCTATCCATACGTAATCCCAATGTATCTAAACTTTTGGAGATGACCCATGCATTGAAAGGTGATAGGGAAGGGCCTGTATGACGGATGAAAAACATTAATTTATCGATCAATTCCTGTTTACCGACTACCAATCCACCAAGTACGCGGCCTTGACCATCCATGTACTTGGTTGCCGAATGAATGGATAAGTCAAAACCATACTTTAAAGGCTTTTGTAAATACGGCGTTGCAAAGCAGTTGTCAATGGCCAATATAATATGGGGATACTTTTTCTTCAAAGAACCTAACCACTCCAGATCAACCAATTCAAGACCTGGATTAGATGGTGATTCTAAGAATATAATTTTTGTATTCGGTCGAATTGCTTTTTCCCACTCTTCAGGATCGACTGCATCCACATAGGTTGTTGTCACTCCCCAACGTGGAAACAATTGTGTAAACAATTGATGTGTGGAACCAAAAATAGCACGAGAAGAAACAATATGGTCTCCACTTTCAATAATGCCCGCAAAAGAAGCAAACACAGCTGCCATTCCCGAAGAAAAAGATAGGCCTGCCTCTGCACCCTCTAGGATACAAACTTTATTAATAAGTTCAGAAGTATTAGGATTTGCATAACGTGAATACACCATTCCTTGCTCTTCTTCAGCAAAAATAGCTCTACCCTGCTCAGCACTATCAAAGATAAAACTTGAGGTTAAATATAGAGGTACCGAATGCTCACGTGTTGCAGAACGATCGGCTTGTTCGCGTATGATTTTAGATTGATCTTTGTTCATGATAACGTAAAGGTACAAGTTGTAAATTTTATTTTTTATATTTAATCCAATAAAATTGTATAAAAAATAATCATCAGAACAACTGAAGTTTTTAAATTATTTCAGATTGTAATCTGAAATAATTGCCTATCATACAGTTAAATCGATTGACGTGCTATTTATGTTCATTTATCTAAAATCGGTGAAGTCTAAATTAATACTATTAAAAAGCTAGGATAAGTATGATTTGTAATAGAAGATGGGAGTATTTATGTTTTATTATGGATATTAAAGAAGCGGAAATGTGCGGTCACCGTTCCGCTTCTTTAATCTGGATCATCTCATTTTTTATTTCTGCGGCATATGTTTAGCCATTTGATCCATAGAAAATCCTAGACCTTTAGCAATACCAAGACCAAGATTCATATCAGCCCTAAACCAATGGCACAACTGGCGCATGATAATTTCATCTCTTTTTGGACCTTCGATTCCAGACATTGCACCAACAATATTTTCAATAAGATGTTGTTTTTGCTCTTCATCTAATAAACGGTACAGATCACCTGGTTGCGTATAGTGATCGTCTTCACCAGGGGCGTTGCGGTCATAATGATCGGCCACGACACTATCCAATTGTAATGCAGGCTCTTTGTAAGCTTGATCTTGGTAGTTGCTATCAAAACTGTTGGGATAATAATTTGGAGCAGAGCCTTGATTTCCATTGACAGTCATCTGACCATCACGTTGATAATTATTGGTCATAAAAGGACATTGGTTTACCGGAATTTGCTCATAATTACCCCCCAAACGGTAACGTTGTGCATCAGGATAAGATAGAATGCGACCCTGCAGCATTTTATCTGGAGAAAAACTAATACCATCTACCACATGTGCTGGAGCAAAAGCAACTTGTTCCACATGAGCAAAGTAATTATTAGGGTTTTGGTTTAGTTCCATTTCTCCAACTTCAATAAGTGGATACTCTTTTTGCGACCATACTTTTGTTAAGTCAAATGGATTCCAGCGGAAAGTTTTAGTTTCCGATACGGTCATAACTTGAATATAAAGTTTCCATTTTGGAAAATCACCCTTTTCAATTGCGGCATGCAGATCACGTTGCGCATAGTCCATATCTTTAGCACGCATCTCATCTGCCTCAGCAGCAGTGAGATTCTTGATGCCCTGCTGTGTCCTAAAGTGAAATTTAACATACACCAATTCATTTTTTGCATTGATCATCGAGTACGTGTGACTTCCGTAGCCATGCATATGTCTATAGCCATACGGTGTACCACGATCCGACATTAAAGTCGTCACTTGGTGCAGAGACTCCGGATTTAGTGACCAGAAGTCCCACATCATGGTTGGCGATTTGCAATTCGTATAAGGATCTCTTTTTTGTGTATGGATAAAGTCAGGGAATTTTTTTGCATCTTTAATAAAGAAAACAGGAGTATTGTTGCCTACTAAATCATAGTTTCCATCTTCTGTATAGAACTTGACTGCAAATCCACGCGGATCGCGTTCCGAATCTGCAGATCCTCTTTCTCCACCCACAGTGGAAAAGCGAATAAATAATTTCGTTTGCTTGCCAATTCCATTAAAAAGTTTTGCTCTTGTATATTGGGAGATATCATGCGTTACTGTAAATGTGCCATATGCGCCAGAACCTTTGGCATGTACAATTCTTTCTGGGATACGCTCTCGATTAAAATGAGCTAATTTTTCATGTAGAAAGTAATCCTGTAAAAGCACCGGACCTCTAGGTCCAACCGTCATCGTGTCTTCATAGTTGACAACAGGAGCTCCCGATGCTGTTGTAATTTTTTTGTGGCTGTTATTTTCCATTGCTCGTATTATTAGTTTCTATCTCTTTGTTGTTAGACAAATTTAGACGAAATGGACGGGCTTATCTTATTGATAATCTTGATGACGTATCAATATTAATGATCAATGAATTATTTTTTAAATTACTTTAATCAATCGATTGCTTAAGATAAATGGTTTTATCAAATTTTTATTACTCCAAAATAAAACTATATTTAAGATTTAAAACCTATTCTCTAGATATATGTTAACATTTCTTTTCTCTAGTTTACTCTTTGTACATGGTAGTATTTTGCCATCTGAACCTGTAAATCCTCCGAAACCATATGGGGCTATACCTTCCGAACGACAACTGAAATGGCATGAAATGGAGACTTACTGCCTAATTCATTATACACCAACTACCTTTCAAAATAAGGAGTGGGGATACGGTGATGCCGATCCGGCTATCTTTAATCCAACTCAATTTGATTCGAATCAAATTGCAAGAGCAGCAGCTTCCGCTGGTTTTAAGGGCTTGATTTCTGTTGCTAAGCATCATGATGGCTTTTGTCTGTGGCCCACTGCAACCACAACATATAGTGTGGCAGCTTCACCTTGGAAACAAGGTAAAGGTGATATGGTCAAAGATTTTATGTTAGCAACGCATGCCAATAAGATGAAATTTGGTGTATATCTTTCCGCATGGGATCGCAACGATATGCGCTATGGTACTGTCGAATATGCGGAGGCTTATCGGGCACAACTGACGGAATTGATGTCTAATTATGGAGAATTGTTTACTTCATGGCACGACGGAGCCAATGGAGGTGATGGTTATTACGGTGGATTGAAAGAGAAAAGAACCATCGATCGCAATACCTATTATGCATGGGAAGAAAAAACTTGGCCTATCGTACGCAAGTTGCAGCCCATGGCCATGATCTTTAGTGATGTTGGTCCCGATATGCGATGGGTCGGAAATGAAAAGGGATTTGCAGGAGAAACCTCATGGGCAACTTTTACACCAGAAGGCTTAGATGGGCAAAAACCAGTTCCCGGATTAGTTAATGAAAAAACATTGACATCTGGAGTTCGAAATGGAAAATATTGGATTCCTGCTGAATGTGATGTTCCGCAAAGACCAGGCTGGTTTTATCATGCAGAACAAGATGCTCAGGTGAAAACACCAAATCAGCTATTTGAAATCTATTTAAAATCTGTCGGGCGTGGTGCGAATATGAATCTTGGGCTGGCTCCTATGCCATCAGGTCAATTGCATGACAATGATGTCAAATCTTTGGCGGCATTTGGAAAAAAGGTCGATAAAACTTTTAAAACCAATTTAGCAAAAGATGCTCAAATTAAAGCATCTGCTATTCGTGAGCACTCCATTCAAGAGTATGGAACATCGTATATCCTCGATGATGATCGCTATAGCTATTGGGCGACAAACGATGATGAGCATCAAGCTTCATTAGAAATAAAGTTGAATGGTAAACAAACCTTTGATATTATTCAGATACGAGAAAATATTAAACTCGGTCAACGACTTGATAGTGTTTTGGTAGAGCAAAAAGTGAATGGCCAATGGGTGACATTGACAAAGGCTACAAGTATTGGCGCTAATCGATTGATGAAATTGGAAAATCCGGTTACGACCGATGAACTGCGGGTTCAGTTGTTTGCTCCAGTCGCTATTACGGTAAGTGATTTTGGATTATATAAAGAGTATAATGAAGACTTTGAATTTGAAGGTGCAGGATTTAAAAAATTAAATGCAAGGGAGTTTACAGTTAATTCTTTTTCCCAATCAGCAAAGGCACTTGATGGTAAGAGCGAAACTTTTGCCTCCGTACAAGCATATAAAAAGGGATTTGTTTTCGAATTGAAAAGTGATGTCTTAGGACTCGGTTACTTACCGCGTCAAGATGGACAAACAGCGGGTACAGCGACCAAGTATAAGATCTATACCAGTCACAACAAGCAACAATGGGAAATGGTGAAAGAGGGTGAGTTTTCCAACATTAAAGCAAATCCCATTTTACAACAGATCATTTTTGATGATGTCTTAAAGGCAAAATACATCAAATTTGTTCCAACTGAAACGTTAACGAAAGATGTCTTCACAGTAGCAGAATTTGAATTATATTCTAAATAAAAAATGAAATTTACAACTAAATCAACCTTATTGGCTCTGTTATCGATCACCTCTCTCCAAGCGTATGCACAAAAAAGAGATGGTCTAACGATGTGGTACGATAAACCAGCTACTCGATGGGAAGAAACGCTGCCATTAGGAAATGGATTGATAGGAATGATGCCAGATGGTGGAATTAAGTCCGAATCCTTGGTGTTAAATGAGATTTCTATGTGGTCGGGCTCAGCTGAAGATCCCAATAATTATGATGCATATAAAAGTGTTAGCGAGATTCAAAAATTATTGATAGCAGGGAAGAATAAAGAGGCTGAGGATCTGGTGAATAAGAACTTTGTCTGTAACGGACAGGGGTCTGCTTTTGGAGCAGGTGCGAATGCACCATATGGTTGTTATCAGAATTTTGGATTTTTAAAATTTAATTTTGAAGTGGATGCACAGCATATTTCTAATTATGAACGATCATTAAATATTGGAAACGCTACTGCACATACTTCTTTCACTTCTTCGGGAGTAGACTACAAGAGAACTTATTACACTTCTTTTGATCAAAATGTAGGCGTGATACATTTAACTGCTTCTCAGAAAAAAAGTATCAGTTTTGCTGTTGCTCTGGAAAGATCGGAAAATATTGATTCTTATGAGATTAAAAATGGTGAAATTGTTTTATTAGGTTCTTTACCAGATGGTAAAGGAAGCAAAAACTTACAGTTTGCCGGTAAGGTTAAGATCAGCTTTAAGGGAGGGAGATTGACGGATAATGGAAAACAGTTAATTTTGACAGGTGCTGATGAAGCTACAGTCCTTTTCGCAGCAAGTACAAATTATTATGGTACCGATCCACAAACGGTTGTCGGTAAGGATATCTTAGCTGTTGAAAAAACAGCTAATAGTACACTATATAGCAATCATAAAAAAGCTTATGCAAAGAAATTTGATCGTGTTACTTTAAACATTGCAGATCATCAGCTTAAGGTCGATACGCCGACTCCGCAACGTTTACATCAATTTTTTGAAAATCCAGCTTTGGATAATGGATTGGCGGCATTGTACTTTCAGTTTGGTCGTTACTTGAGTATTTCAAGCACAGCTCCAGATCACAAAAATGCATTACCTCCAAATTTACAGGGTTTATGGGCGCATCAGATCCAAACACCTTGGAATGGAGATTATCACTTAAATATCAATGCACAAATGAATCACTGGGGAGTTGAAGTCAGTAATCTTTCTGAATATCATAAACCCTTTATAGCAATGATCAAACGTATTGCAAAGACAGGTGAAAAAACAGCTAAAGCTTATTACAATGCACCAGGATGGGTTGTTTATATGATGACAAACGTCTGGGGTTACTCAGCTCCAGGAGAAAATGCATCTTGGGGATCGAGTACAGCTTCAGGATGGTTGTGTAATCATCTTTGGGAACACTACCTATTTACGCAGGATAAAGCCTATTTAAAAGAAGTATATCCTGTATTAAAAGGAGCAGCTGAATTTTACGATTATATCTTAGTGAAAGATCCAGAGACAGGCTGGCTGGTTACTTCACCGTCCGTTTCTCCAGAAAATGGATTCCGTCTTCCTAATGGTGAAGTCGCTTCCGTAGTAATGGGGCCTACGATCGATAATCAGATTGTTAGAGAGCTGTATGGTAATTTAATTCAGGCAGATAGTTTGTTACAGATGAACGATCCTTTTATCCACAAGTTAAAGGAAAAATTAAGTCAAATTCCACCAGCGGTAGTGGTGAGCAAAAGCGGCCGTGTTCAAGAATGGTTAGCCGATTACGAAGAAGTAGAGCCACAGCATCGTCATGTATCACATTTGTATGGCCTGTATCCGGCTAATTTTATCTCGCCTCAAAAAGATAAATCTTGGGCAGACGCAGCTCGTAAGACGCTAGAAGTAAGAGGAGATCAAGGCACAGGATGGTCACGCGCTTGGAAGATTTTATTTTGGGCGAGATTGCAGGATGGCGATCATTCCCTAGAGATATTAAGACAATTGCTAAAACCCGCATTTGTTAATGAAACGACTTACCAAGGAGTTGGAGCAGGTACTTACCCAAATTTGTTCTGTGCACATCCTCCATTTCAAATAGATGGTAATTTTGGAGGTTCAGCAGGAATTGCTGAGATGCTTCTTCAAAGCCACGCAGGCTTTATTCATTTACTACCTGCTCTACCCAAAGCGTGGAAAGATGGAGCTGTAAAAGGATTAAAGGCTAGAGGTAACTATACGGTGGATATGACATGGAAAGATGGCAAGGTGATCCACTATGAGATTGCTGGACCCAAAAATACGGTCCTTAAAGTATTAAATGGTTCAGAATATCAAAATTATACAATAAAATAATTAGTAAATAAATTTATGTAAATTGGTTGTAGATTTAAGTGTAATCTACAACCAATTTTTTTATGAACCTATCCGTTTTTCGTTGCATTATTTTTTTTATCATCTTTTTGGGTGCTTGTGACTCAGATACAAAACAAGTACAAAAGAAAAAAGGTGGTGTGATCTCCAAGAACATCCTTACTTTCAAGCAGCACTAAATAAAGTGGAACACGTGAAAAATTTCTATGAAAACATACCCGTTTTTCCCGAAATAACGTCACGGAATTTAAAAGGTGATTCACTAAAATTTGATCAATTTCTTGATGGAAAGATGATTATTGTCGCGATCTGGTCGAGTAAGGGTAAGAATTCGAAAATGGATTTGCCAGTTTTGTTAAAAAAAGAAGCTGCATGAAGTAAAATGGGGGTGCAGGTTGTTTATTTGACCGATGATGAAGATGATGAACGTTGGCGAAAAAGTAACCATCTTATAGGACTTGGGTCAAACAGCTATTTGTTAAATGTGACGGATCGTGATTTTATTAAAAACAGCTATGACGTTGTTGCTACACCTCGTTATTTGTGGATAGATCCCAAAACACGAGCGATTATTGAGCTGGTCGGGGGCAGATCCAACTTTGCCTGATTTCATGAAAAAACTAAAAAATAAATTATAAATGGATTTACGATTATTGTCTATTATATTGTTTAAATTTGAATAATTAAACAATATCTGTTTTTTTTAGTTTTTTTTGATCATGAAAGTTGTTCAATTTACCGTTCCTGTTCCAAATCAGGGCTCTGTTTGTGTACAAGAGGATCTGTTGGTGGAGTTCTACAGTAACTATCATCGGCATAAAGAAATTCAACTCACATACATCTTAAAAGGAGAGGGTACTTTTTTGATTGGCAATTTTACGCATCAATTCAAACAAGATGAAATTTATATTGTTGATGCCAATGAACCACATATGTTTCAACGTTCGGAATTGATCCCAGATCCCTTATTAAAAGAACAAATTCATGCCATTCATATTTTTTTCGATTACAACAGATTCAGAGATTTTTTGCAATTACCAGAATTGGAAGAAGTTCGTTTCTTTCTGGAAAATATCAATGTAAGTAAAAAGTTAGATGCAGGATCAAACCCTGCGATCAAACGAAAATTCTTACAGATTAATGAAGCAGACGGAGTAGAACGGTTAACTGCATTTGTCAGTTTAATCGATTACCTTACTGAAAAAGTAGATCTTTGGACATCGCTATATACTGGGATTCCACAGAAAAAGTATTCTGATGCAGAAGGGATACGTATTAATGAGATTTTTCAATATACATTTAAGCATTTTGAGCAAAAGATATCGCTAGAAGATATTTCGGGAGTTGCTCATATGACCCCGCACGCATTTTGTAAATATTTTAAGAAACATACGCGAAAGACTTATATCACCTTTCTTAACGAGATTCGTATCGAACAAGCCTGTAAGATGTTGATCCATGGTCTATCGGAAAATGTATCGGATATCGCTTTTAAAACAGGTTTTAATAATGTGGTCAATTTTAATCGCGTTTTTAAAAAAATCACTAAACTCTCTCCAAGTGAATACTTAGTACAACATAAAATAAAAGACATGAACTAATACTCATAAATACCCTATATTCATGAATATCAAATTAAAACCCTTATTTTTAAGCTTTTTCCTTTTATTTCTTTTCTTTCCAAGTTGTTTTGCACAACGTTATGCCATAGATACATTGCAGTATCAAGGAACCGATCAAAAGGTAGTGAACCTCGTAATTTTAGGCGATGGTTATACACAAGCACAATTGACAGATTTTGAAGAAGATGCCAAACGTTTCACGGATTATTTCTTTCAGACAGAACCTTTTCGTCAATACAGTAATTATTTTAATGTGTTTGCAGTCAAAACACCTTCACCAGAATCTGGTGCAGCACATGCCTGTAGCGCGAGTGACTGTGTGCATGGCCATACAGATTTGAGTAAATATCCTGCGCGATTTAATAAGTTTACAAAAAAATATCCCGTTCCTGTTGCCTCTCCCAATACCATATTTGGAAGTAGCTTTGATAATGGAGGATTACATCGATTGGTCGTTCCCCAGAAATATCGGGTCATCGATCAGGTGTTGAAAGATCATATTCCAAATTATACACAAGTTGTAATTTTGGTCAACTCTCCCTTTTATGGAGGTTCTGGTGGTAAGTATGCGACTGCTACAGTTAACTTTATGAGCAATGATATTGCAGTACATGAGATCGGTCATTCATTCTCTATTCTGGCAGATGAGTACTGGGCTGGTAATCAGTATGCCATAGAGGGACCCAATCGTAGTCAAGAATCCGATCCAACAAAAGTGCCTTGGAAGCATTGGGTGGGTACGCAAGGTATTGGCGTGTATGCTTATGGCGGAACAGGATCAAAGTCTACTTGGTTTAGACCTCATGAATTTTGTAAAATGCAATATTTGGTAGCTCCATTTTGTGCGGTATGTCAAGAAGTTTTTGTGGAAACGATACACCAGAAGACGAATCCAATCGTCGCGACCTTGCCAGTAGAGAGTAAACTAATAGATGCAGATAGTAGTATGTCTGTTTTTACGCTAAAATTATTAAAACCATCTCCCAATACATTGGATGTGAAATGGTATCTCAACGATCTTTTAATTGATCAAAACATCGATTCGATTTATTTGAATGTAGGGATGCTTCAATTGGGAGACAATCAATTAAAAGCGGTTGTGAAAGATACAACGTCTTTAGTTCGGATCGATGACCACCATAGCCATCAATACGAAGCAGTATGGTCGATTACCAATAATAAAGATCGTGAACTTAGCGCCCCATTATCCAATTGGGGAGATACGTTGGAGACCTGTTTTAATGGTGGACAGGTATTGACTATCAAACAGGCAAGTCGCGGATTAACGTACAATTGGTATCGTGAAAATCAAGTAGATGTTCCTTTTGCTTCTGGACCTAATGTGAGTGTGAATGAAGTCAAAGAATCAACTAGTTATTTCGTTGAAAGTGTGTGGAAAGGTAAGACATCTCCTCGAAGCAAAGTATTAGTTAAAGTTTTTGATATGATTGAAAAGCCTAGTGGTGCGAAGGTGAAGTTAGATAAGAAATTAGGTAAAATTCGTATTTCTTTAGATGAAAAATATGATGATCGTTACAATTATTTATGGTGTAACGAAGATGGTACATTGTTGTATGAATGGGATGAGTTTAATGGCGAATATGTGCGTCCTAAAGGAAATAACAATGAATTTGTCTTGAATAAGGCAGATAATAAATCTAAAGTATATGTGCTAAAAGTTAATAAATTAACAACATGTCGTAGTGAAAGATTGGAAATCAATATTTCTAAATTTTAATGTTTAGAAGTAATAAGTATCTTTAAAGTTATTGTTGTATAACTAACCTTAGATATTTTATGAAAAAGAATGCCCAATTTAATTTGAGCATATCTTCTTTATTATTCATCTTTTTATTAGCCGCTGCTTCATCATGTCAAAAGAATAAGAAAATTTCAGATGAATTAGAAGAAAATGTGTTCGCCGTAAAATTCAAGATTAAAGATTTTGAAAGCGTGGTAACGCCACTGCAAAAGACCAGTGCCGTCAAGAAATTAGCCTCTGGAAAAGTCGCAGGAAGTGCACAAGAAGAGATTCTCTTTCAGTGGACTTTTGATTTAGGTAACACTGATCCTGCTATAGCAATTAATCCTTTACCTATCATTGATTATAATAACGGTAAAGTTGATTATAGCTTTACAGCTGGATGGCCAACGACTGGCAAATCAATCAACTTCAAAGGAGCACAGTCAGTTCTGATAAAACTGCCCGTCCAAAAAATTGAATCTCTTCATATCTTGAGCATGGATGTGAATAGCTCGGGAACTGGGCCACGGGCAATATTGATTGACTATTCAACCGACCTCGGAAAGTCTTTCTTTACACTTTCAGATACCCTCCATTATCCAATTGAATTGACAAATAATGGTGTCGCCAAATTTGCCGTGAACCAATCACTGACTGGAATATCTACCGTAGAAAAAAATGATGTTTGGATTCGTCTGCGTTTATTTGAAGGCAAAAGACCTACTGGCAGCATCTACAATCCCACGACTGGCACCTTTAAAATGGACAATTTAGTGATAACAGGAGTGGTCGATGGATCAGTATTGAAAAATAAACTCTATTATCATATTTATAATTCTGAAAGTCATGCGTTGGTTAAACAAGGAGGAATCTCTGCTCAGGAAACCTTTGAGATCGACCTGCCTTTAGGAACTTATTATTTGAGTGTAGTGACTAAAAACTCCAATAGTCCCATTGTTTTTGCGAATAGTGGTCATCGAAATGGTTTTTATATGAGTAATTCATTTCAGGAAAAAGAAGTGGAAATCTATGCTGCAAGAGATACATTTGAGGTGAGCAAAGCAATGGAAAGAGTGTTGACATTAGATCGGATCTTTAGCGAGATTAATGTCGAATTTACGGATATCGAAGATTTAAGTAATATTGACAGTATCCGTATTCAGCAAAAACATCCTAGCTTTTATTATTACCCTTTTAGTAACAGCAGCAATACCCAAATGGATGCCAGTGTCCTGCTGATAGAACCACAATTTACAGCAAATAACAAGAAGTTTTATTTTAATCAATTTATGGGATTTCATGAAACAGATCAATCCATTAAGTATGAACTGAAAGTATTTGCTGAAGGCACTGTAATTCGGACATTCGAGCTGAGTACTGATGTTAAAAACAATATGCAAGTTCTTTTTAAAGGATTACTCTTAGCCGGGTTAGATCCTATTCAGGGATTTACAATCCGAAAAAATGAAATCTGGAATGGCAAGCTAGATGTCGATTTTTAAAAATGAAGAGACCCGCATGGGCTAGGTTGTTCTCAAAAGAAACCAGTTAAAAAAGGGTGTAACTGCAATGCCCCCAGAAAGTGTCTAACTTTTGGGGGCATTGCACACTTCAAAGAAGCGACATCCTTTTATCAATTACAAAACCTTTTTTAATAAAGTATTCCAACCCACAAGGTCAGAAACAAATTTTTCCAGATCAGCAATTGCTACACGCTCTTGTTGCATCGAATCACGGTGACGAATAGTAACCATGTTATCTTCTAATGATTGATGGTCAACTGTAATACAGATCGGTGTACCAATAGCATCTTGACGACGGTAACGTTTACCTATTGAATCTTTTTCATCATATTGAACATTGTAGTCTAATTTCAAAACAGACATAATCTCACGCGCTTTCTCCGGAAGACCATCTTTCTTGGTTAAAGGTAAGATAGCTGCTTTTACCGGTGCTATTGCAGGAGGGAATTTCAATACAACACGGGAATCTTGTTTTTCATCTGTAGAAAGATCTTCTTGGACCAATGAATTACATAATACCGTTAAAAACAAACGATCTAAACCAATCGATGTCTCTACCACGTAAGGGATATAATTTTGATTGATCTCGGTATCAAAATATTGCATTTTTTTACCAGAGAACTCTTGGTGTTGTTTCAAGTCAAAATCTGTACGGGAATGAATACCTTCTACTTCTTTAAATCCAAATGGAAAATTGAATTCAATATCCACTGCTGCATTAGCATAATGTGCTAATTTATCATGATCGTGGTAACGGTAATTATCTGGGTTAAACCCTAAAGCTAAATGCCATTTAAGACGAGTTTCTTTCCATTTGTTGTACCATTCCATTTCTGTACCTGGACGAACAAAAAATTGCAATTCCATTTGTTCAAATTCACGCATACGCATGATAAATTGACGCGCAATGACTTCGTTACGGAAAGCTTTACCGATCTGAGCGATTCCAAAAGGAATTTTCATACGGCCAGTTTTTTGCACGTTTAAGAAGTTAACAAAGATACCTTGAGCAGTTTCAGGACGTAAGTATACTTGTTCAGCACCATCGGCCATTGCTCCCATCTGTGTAGCAAACATCAAGTTGAATTGACGAACATCAGTCCAGTTTTTTGTTCCAGAGACAGGACAAACAATATTATGATCTTCAATAATTGTTTTCAAACCAGCAAGGTCGTCAGCGTTTAAAGCAATGTTTAAAGCTTCTAATAAAGCAGCTGCTTTATCCGTTTTACCATCCGCTTCGTAACGGGCTATTTTATCTTCGATCAACTGATCAGCACGGTAACGTTTTTTAGAATCTTTATTGTCGATCATGGGATCGTTAAATCCATCCACGTGACCTGAAGCTTTCCAAGTCGTTGGATGCATAAAAATAGCAGCATCGATACCGACAATGTTTTCATTCAATTGCACCATGGATTTCCACCAATAGGTCTTCAAGTTATTTTTCAATTCAGAACCTAATTGACCGTAGTCATAGACAGCACTTAAGCCATCATATATTTCACTCGATTGGAATACAAAACCATATTCCTTGGAGTGTGATACTATACTTTTAAAGAAGTCGTCTGTTTGTTTGCTCATAAGTAGCAAATATAAATATTAGTATTTAGATTTTAGATAGTAGGGCTTAGATATTGCGATTTAGATTTTAGTACGACATGAATGCATACTTCCATCTGTGTGAAAAGCCTCTTTTGCAGCAATTGAAATGATTCCTGCAAAGGGGGGGGCAAAGTTGCCGATATCACATGTGTTTTCTGTGAACCAGCAATAGGGTTATCTGCTCTCTATTGTATTAGATCACGGATTTGTTGTGAGGCATTTTTATTATCTACCTTCTTAACAATATGTGCAATATTTCCTTGTTCATCAATGACAAATGTTGTACGCGCTGTCCCCATGTATTTTTTGCCGTACATGTTTTTCTCGACCCATACGCCGTAATCATTGACAATTTTTTGGTCTTCATCCACCAGCAGTTGAAAGGGTAGTTCATGCTTGTTGATAAATTTTTGATGCGATGCTTCTCCATCAATACTGACACCTATAACTTCGAAACCTTCCTTTTTTAGAGACTGGTAATTATCTCTAAAATTGCAAGCTTCTGTCGTGCAGCCTGGCGTATTATCTTTTGGGTAGAAATACAAAATTACTTTTGTGCCCATAAAATCTGACAAAGAAATGCTTTCTCCATTTTGGTTTTTAGCCGTTATTGCAGGTGCTTTTTGTCCTACTTCTAGTGTTGCCATATGGTATTATTATTAGTCTTACGTACTAAGATACTGATTATCTCGTGAAATTGGCTTCATAAACCCTTACATTGTCTTTCCAATCTTTGACCTCCAGTTTAAAGTTGTGTTTTCCAGCACTTAAATTAGATTCAAAAGTATGCCAAATATGACGGTTTTTAGGGTCATACTTCATCAGTACCCATTCGCCATCGATATAGGCATTAAAGGATTGAATACCGGATAAATTATCTGAAATGGTAAAGTCGATCTGTTTCTGGGCAGAGACATTTTTATTATTCACTAAATTACGAGCCGTAATCGTTGGTGCGATTGTATCGACTGCAATATAGAAATCGCCAAAACTGCGTACCGATCCTGTCACTAAGCCATTTTCATATTTTCCTCCTTGAGATCCACCATCAATGGACATAAGCATTGCTTTGCTGTAAAGTTCCTTTGTGAGCTCTGCAGTTGGTCTAATGCTTAATGTGTACGAACCAAATACAGGAGTAAATTTATTATGAATACGCTGAAGTTGCGAGTAGGCATTGACAGGTTTGGGACCTTCGCTATATGTAAAATTCAGATTGTCGTACAAGGTGTTTTTAGGAACAGTCACCTTTACATTATCAGATTGAAAAACATTGTCAAGTAGAAAATTGAAGTACTTCCCTGCGTTTGATGGAGTATTTTTCACCACGTAGGTAGCATCCCTTTGCACTTCAAAATTTATTTCTGTTGCATTACCCTGTACATCTTTTACAACGTAGCGAACTTGATGCACTTGGTCATCTTGGAGTTCCATAACACCATTATTTTCTAATTGATAGTAGATGTCTATCGGGTTTCCAGGCTGCTTGAAACTTTTTTGTACGCGAACATTCGATTTTTTCCAGTAGGGGTAATCGATGTACGAATGGATAGCACGTGTTTTATCAAATGGAATTGCTTCGAATAGGACAGTGCTGATATTTTTGTTGTCCAAAAACAGTTCAATCGAGTATACTCCATAGGTAAAGGAAATACCTTTGCGTTTATCCACGGTGTTAATCCCTAAACCAAATCTGCCATTAACAGGAATGGGAGAGTTACCAGAAAGACTATAGTTGCCATTTGCAAGCGCTTTTACAGTCTGGTGTCTTCTTGGTGTATTTTCATTGAAAATGGGGTCTGCAAGATCATAAACCGTTAGACCTCGAATAATGGGTTTAATATCATCGGGAAAGGTAAGTCCGAATAATTGAGTGTTAAAAGGAAGTTGCTGCTTTGTGTCGCGGATTTCAAAATGAAGATGTGGTCCTGCCGAACCACCCGTATTACCAGAGTTGGCTAAAAGCTGACCTTTTTTTAAATTAAACTGCCCTGGTTTTAGGAATAAATCAACATCAAAGCGCTTTTGTTTATATTGTTCTGCTTTTATAAAAGCATTTAGTTCATTGTTGAAGCTTTCTAAATGTAAATATACAGAAGTATACCCGTTAGGATGATCGACATAAACCGAGTTTCCGCCACCACCAATTTGTACACGAATCCGTGACACAAAACCATCTGCTACAGCATAAACAGGTATATTAATTTTCTGCTGTGTGCGGTAATCATCGCCACCATGAAAATGAGTAGCCCTCAATTCGCCAAATGAACCAGATGCCTGTGGAGCGATATCCATAGGCCGTCTAAAGTAATTTTGTGGATATTGACGATGTTTGATGATATCTTGTGCTTGTATCGTTGTCGTAGCTAGAGTAAGCAGACTGATTATAAAACTTAATTTCTTCATAATCGCTTACTTAATAACACAACTAAACATTTGCTCTTGACCGATATATCCAACTAAAATATCACCAATAATTACTGGTCCCACGCCTGCAGGAGTTCCTGTATAAATTAAGTCTCCTTTTCGTAAAGTAATGAACTTGGATATATATACAATTAGATCTTCGTAAGAAAAAATCATATCTTTTGTATTTCCCTGTTGTACAAGCTCAGTATTCTTGACTAATGAAAAATCAAGATTTTTAAGATCACCTAAATTTTCTTTAGGTATCAGTGTACTGATAACTGCTGAACCGTCAAAAGATTTCGCAAGTTCCCAAGGTAGCCCCTTTTCTTTATGTTTTTGTTGTATATCTCGAGCTGTAAAATCTATTCCTAATCCGATGGCATCAAAATATGTATGTGCAAATTTGGCACTTATATGTTTACCCTCTTTACAGACACGTAAAACGATTTCAGCTTCATAATGAATGTCATTCGAAAAATCGGGGTAATAGAAGTCTTTGTTGTCTTTTAGTAAAGCTGTATCTGGTTTCATGAAAACAACGGGTTCTTTGGGAATGGGGTTGTTGAGTTCTTTAGCGTGGTCTATATAGTTGCGGCCTATAGCAATAACTTTCATCGTGATCTATCTTAAAATTAAAGGCACCTGAGTATATGAGTTTTGGTGCGGAATATACAAACTTAGCAAATGTAGAAAGTAATTCAAATTGATTCGAGCTAAATCCCTACCATATTAAGAATTAACAGAGATTTAATAGGGGGATAATAGGGGGATAATAGGGGGATAATAGGGGGTTAGTAGGGGTATATCCCTACTAACCCCCTATTAAAACTAACTAAACAATATCTTATACCTAAATTAATGTATAATTTTGTATATATTTGGTATTGAGGAGTGTAAGAGGATTTGAAAACCAAATAACTATTTAAACCAATGGCAATTCAAGAAAATGGTCCTAATGGACCTTTTAAAGGTAAAGTAGGTTCAGTATATGGCTATAAGCTCAATGGCCAAAATATTATTAGAGGTGCTCGAAATAAAAATAGAAAACCTCCAACCGAAGCTATGTTGCTGAATCAGCAGAAGATGAAGGTTGCGAATAATTTTATTGGATCGGTAAAAGCTTTAATGCAATATGGCTATCGTCATCTTGCTCCAAAGGGAAGCAAAATCGGTCCATTTCAATTGGCACAACAACACATCTTAAAGGAAACAATGGAATTGGACGCAGATTGCCAATATTATGTCAATGTTGAAAAAGTTTTTATTTTTAAAGGTCCTCTTTCTCCTCCGACAGGTTGTTCTGTTGAAAGGCATGGCAAAATGTTGCATATGAAATGGATTGTTAATGCGGATTATATGGATAAAATGTACAAAATGAGCTTCGCATTATTTAACACAAAGGAATTTATACAACTTGATATTGGTGTCGCTGAGGTTAATCAAGGCTCTTGTACAGTACCGTTAATTGGATCTTTTGACGATAAAAATCCCATTCACGTATATTTTGGAATATGGGATTCGTACCTTGATTTAAATTCCGATTCGGTGTATTGCGGTATAGTTGAGTAGGAATTGCCCTAGGGTTTGCCTATTTTTAACGGATGAAAGATTTAAGAGCTGTATTTTTTGATTTTGATGGGACCTTGGTAGATTCTGAACGTTTTTATTTTGAAGCATGGAAACCCATTCTTAACCAGCACTTTGCTGTTGATTTGGATTTCGAGACTTGGATTCAGTATTTTGCAGGACATACTTTGGCCCGTAATATACTAACGATGAAAGAACTCTGGGGAGTTGACGTTAAGGAAGAATTCATGTGGAAAAGTACTAGGGAAAATTATGCAAATCAAGATATGTTAACGATCCCTTTGATGCCACACGCAAGAGAATTAATTGATTTTTTGGTGGAAAGGGACATTCAGATGGGTTTAGTGACTTCCAATTTTAGGCCAACCGTTGAGCGCATGCTTGAGCATTACGGCTTGTTGCAACATTTTTCATGGTTCGTAACGCGTGAAGATGTTGTTAATCCTAAACCGAACCCAACTTGTTATCAAAAAGCCTTGTTATTATCCGGTTTTGATACATCAGAAGTCGTTGCTGTAGAGGATACCGCTACAGGATCTCGTGCTGCATATGATGCCGGATTGACATGTATTGCTGTAACAAAGCAAAAAGCTGAACGTGATCGCTTGGATTTTGTCAACCATCTTTTATTCGATCTTAAGGAGGTTAATGACCTACTCAGATAGTTTTATGTAATTTTTTGTAAAAATTAATCGTTTTAGCTTTGTTATTTTTAATATTATCTTTAATATTACAGCAGTAAGAATACCTTATTATGATGAATCGAAGAACCCTTGTTAAGCAGTTATTTATTATCGCAGGAGGAATCGCCATATTGCCTTCTTGTCTTCGTGAACAAGGGGGAGCATCAATTGTGCTCCAAAATATTAAGTTATCAGCTTCAGATGAAGATTTTTTGGCAAAGCTTGCTGAAATTGTTATTCCTAAAACAGACTCTCCAGGAGGATTAGAACTAAATTTGCATTTATTTGTGATGAAGATGGTCGATGATTGCGAAAGTCCTGAAAATCAACAGCATTTTTTGAAGGGGCTAGCTATAATGAAAGAGCGATTGGACTCGAGTACGCTGGATCAAACTTTAAGCTCCTTAACGGCTTTGGAGAAAGAAAAAGAGGGAGATGAAGCTACTTTTTTCAAGATATTCAAGAACCGCACTATTCAAGGTTATCTAAATTCTGAATATGTAATGAAGAATAAATTGATTTATAAATTGATTCCTGGTCCTTATGAGCCTGCAGTAAAATTAAAAGCATAAAATGGCAAATATTAATATAGATAGTCAAAAGAATAGAACTTACGATGCAATTGTGATCGGTTCGGGGATCAGTGGTGGATGGTCTGCTAAGGAATTGTGCGAAAAGGGGTTGAAGACTTTGGTTTTAGAGCGAGGTCGGGATGTGAAGCACATTAAAGATTATCCAACCACCAATATGAATCCTTGGGAATTTGAACATCGCAATGAGATGCCTTATGCCATAAAACAGGAAAATCCAATCGTTAGTAAATGTTATGCCTTTCACGAAGATGCGGCTCATTTTTTTGTCAAAGATAAAGAGCATCCTTATGTACAAGATAAACCTTTTGATTGGATTCGCGGATATCAAGTAGGGGGCAAGTCGCTTTTATGGGCGAGACAGACACAACGTTGGTCTGACTTTGACTTTGAAGGTCCAGCTCGTGATGGTTTTGCTGTGGACTGGCCTATTCGTTATGCCGATTTAAAACCATGGTATGATTATGTTGAAAAATTTGCAGGGATTGCTGGCGATAAGGATGGTCTGCCCGAATTGCCTGACGGTGAATTTTTACCAGGATATCCGCTTAATATGGTAGAAAAATATTTCAAGCAATCGGTATCCTCTCAATATCCAGAGCGGAAAGTAATTTCAGCACGCTGTGCACACCTTTCCAAACCGAATCAAATTCATTTTGATCAAGGACGTGTACAATGTCAAAATCGTACTTTATGTCAACGAGGTTGTCCATTTGGAGGTTACTTTAGCTCCAATGCCGTAACGTTGCCTTGGGCTGCAAAAACAGGAAATATGACTCTCCGTCCTTTTTCTGTAGTTCATTCTATTTTATATGATGAACAAAAAGGTAAAGCTGTAGGTGTTCGCGTGATCGACACCAATAACAAGGAGGAAATCGATTTTTATGCGCGTATTATCTTTGTCAATGCAGCAGCAATCAATACAAATTTAATTTTGTTGAATTCGAAATCCAATCGTTTTCCTAATGGTCTAGGTAACGACTCGGGTGTACTGGGAAAATATGTTGCTTTTCATAATTATAGTGCCCGGATTTATGCAGAGTATGAAGGACTACAAGATTATACTACTGAAGGAAGAAACCCAGCGGGTGGGGGATATATTCCTCGATTTAGAAATTTACATAAACAAGAAACGAACTTTCTTCGTGGATATGCGGCAGGTTTTGGTGCTTATCGTGGTACCTCTGCTGATCGCTCAGGTGCTGGGGAATCCTTGAAAAATAATTTATTAAATCCGAAATTAGGCAATTGGCAAGTCGGTTCCCATATGATGGGAGAAACGATTCCAAAAGAATCTGGCCAAGTAACATTGGATACTAAGAAAACAGATGATTGGGGAGTTCCTTTACTTCATATTGCTGTCGATTACGATGATAATGATGCAAAGATGAAGAAAGATTATCTCGATACGATGGAGGATATGTTTAAGACTGCCGGATTTACCAATATTCGACGTGATGATGGTAATCAGGCTCCAGGCCTGGACATTCATGAAATGGGGGGAGCGCGTATGGGCTTGGACCCAAAAACGTCTATACTAAATAAGTGGAATCAAATGCATTCGGTACCCAATGTTTTTGTTACAGATGGTGCAGCAATGACATCAACTTCTACTCAAAATCCTTCTCTAACTTATATGGCTTTTTCTGCTCGTGCAGTGGATTATGCGATAGCAGAAATGAAAAAAGGAAATTTGTAAGATTTATTAAAGATTAAGCTTTTTTTAGAAAAAAGCTTAATCTTTAAAATTAAAATGCTAATTTAAACCAATCTTGATTAATGATTATCTGATTTAATCAAGTTACAATAGTCTAGAAAATCCTTGAAACAGCACTGGTGATGCGGTGTATTTAAGATTATTGTGCAATTTATAGACTCAAGCTTGAAGAAGAAATTATGATATCATGACCAATTATAATGGAAGTTCTCTCTTGAAATATAAATCGAGTTTAAAAAATAATAACCATACTGAATTAAAAAAATTGTTATAGTGTCTTTGAAAGGGAATTCTATTACAATCTTTATTTTTCTAATAAGCTAAAACGATTAAACAAATTATGATATTAAAATCAACTATGACCAAAACTTTTCTTAAGGCATAAAATATGCTTTTTTAATAGATTATAACCAACAAACAAACATGTGTTAACATTTTGAGGGAAACTTATGGATTCATTTTTTTTCCTAAAAATGGCTAAAACGATTAAACAAATCTAAATCATTTTAAAAATTATGAACAAATTTGACGCAAGAACATTATTGCAGTTAAAGAAAAAATCAAAATTGTTTTTTTCATTAGCTGTTATTGCTGGATCTATGCAACATGTCTATGCATCGTCAGTTACTTCGTTAGGATACGTGGAAGTATCAGAAGCAAAAAACCTTGTTGCTAAACAAGGTCAAGTAAGTGGAAAGGT
The DNA here is from genome assembly GCF_002440335.1 of Sphingobacterium sp. UBA6320. Classification (NCBI taxonomy): domain Bacteria; kingdom Pseudomonadati; phylum Bacteroidota; class Sphingobacteriia; order Sphingobacteriales; family Sphingobacteriaceae; genus Sphingobacterium; species Sphingobacterium sp. UBA6320. The sequence goes on from NZ_DJTA01000013.1 coordinate 140,371, forward strand.
ATTGGATGGAACAGGCAATCCAGTACCAGGTGTGACCATCTCGGTAAAAGGATCTCCTGGAGGAACTCAGACAGGACAAGATGGTAGTTTCAGTATCAATGCTAAAGTCGGAGATGTACTCGTTGTATCGTCTGTAGGGTATAAGACCTCAGAAACAAAAGTGACAAGTACCACCGGTTTAACGATTCGTCTCGAATCAACTGCAGATCAATTGGATGAGGTCGTTGTAGTCGGTTATGGTACGATGCGTAAGTCTGATGTGACCGGATCTATAGCTATGGTGAAAGGTGCAGACATGATCAAAGATCAGAATTTTAGTCCATTGGACAACCTAAGAGGTAAAGCATCTGGGGTTAACATCTTTTCCAATTCCAGCCAGCCTGGAGCTTATGGTAATCGTGTTATTATTCGTGGTGTTGGTACGATTAATTCTTCTTCAAGTCCATTATATGTTGTCGATGGAGTTGTCATGGAAGATTTTCAATTGTTGAATCCGAATGATATTGAAAGTATTGAGGTATTGAAAGATGCTTCTTCTGCTGCAATTTATGGCGCTCGAGGTGCAAATGGAGTGATCATGGTAACAACTAAGAGAGGAAGTAAAGATGGTCGAAAAACCATCAGCTATCAAGGATCAGTCGGTATCAGCTCTGCTCAACGCCATATGGATCTTTTAAATGCGCAAGAGTGGGTTGATGCCTTTATGATTGGCTTGGAAAATGAAAATAAATATGCAGCAGATTACCTTTTAAAAAATAATAAAGATTGGAAGCCATGGTCACTTGATAAAAAGGACTGGTTTAATGACCCGAACTATTTTGATGCTAGTGGTAATCCACTTTATGATACGGATTGGCAAAAAGAAGCAACTCGAACAGCAATTTCACATAACCATCAATTGAATATCCAACAGGGAGATGAGAAATCATCGATCGGAGCTTTTTTAAATTATACCGATCAGCAGGGGATCATGAATAACACTTGGAATAAGCGTGTAAATGGAAAATTAGCATATGATTCAAAACCCACATCTTGGTTATCGACATCTGTCAATTTAACTGTAAATCATACTTGGGGACGTTATACGCCTGAAGATGGGGGAGGGCAAGATGCAAGACGAACAATGATTGAAATGTTGCCATGGTATCCAGTTCGTAACCAAAATGGTGATTATACGATGTCGTCTTCATCTACTGTATCGGATAAATTGGGTTTTGAGGGTATGTCAAATCCGGTTGCTATTTTGGATTTACAAAAGCGTATGCGCTATAATACCCAGATTTTTGGAAATGCTGGTTTGACCTTTCATCTTGCTGATGGATTAGATTTAAAAACACAATTAGGTATTGATAATCATCAAAAAACATATAGAGGATATTCTTCTGTTTTATTAAATAATATCTCTGCTCCAAATGGTTGGGCTGAAATTAACCATACCAATACATTATACTGGCAAGAGGAAACGTATTTAACGTATAATAAGCAGTTTGATAAGCACCGGATTAATGCAATGGCTGGTTTGTCGTGGCAAGCTCGTACCTATGATTTTGATAACTCAAGAACAGAAGGTTTTCAAGACGATTTTTATGAATATTATAATATGGGAATTGGTACAATTCCATCTGCACCAGGATCAAATTGGAATAAATGGGCAATGAATTCTTATTTTGTCCGTGCAGCTTATTCTTACGATAATCGATATTCAGCAACTGTTACAGGTCGTTATGATGGTTCTTCCAAATTTGGAAAAAACAATAAATATGCTTTTTTCCCATCAGCTGGTTTAGCATGGAATGTTTCTAACGAAGATTTTCTGAAAGGTAATGAAACTGTTAGCAATTTGAAATTACATACCAGTTTTGGTTTAACAGGGAATTCTGAAATTGATCCCTATAAATCATTAGCCAATGTTACTGCAGGAACAATCTTATTAAACAATGTTCGTGCACCTTATTCTTATGTAGGTTCCATTTCAAATCCTGATTTAAAATGGGAGAGAACAGCTCAGTTTGATTTCGGAGTTGAGTTGGGTTTATTTCAAAATCGGTTGAATTTTGATGTTTCTTATTATCATAAAAAGACCACAGATCTATTATTGGATGCACCGCTACCTACATCTACTGGTTTCAGTACAGTAATGAAAAATATTGGAGCAGTCAAGAATCAAGGGCTTGATATGATGATCACAGGTACTCTTGTGAATAGTGAGAATTTTAATTGGAAATCTTCTTTAAATTTAAATTACAATAAAAATGAGGTTGTACAATTGGGAGAGAACAATGCCGATATTTTAATGAATAATTGGGTTGGTGGAGCTAATAGTATCATCCGTGTAGGAGAAAATCTCAACAGTTTTTACGGTTACAGAAGATTAGGTGTTTTTACACAAGCTGATGTAGATGCAGGTAATGCAAAATCAGAAGATATTGGCCGTGCTAAACGTACAACTGAGAAAGAAATTATTGGAAAAGGGTTACCAGATTGGACAGGTAGTTTTATCAATAATTTAAGTTACAAAAACTTTGATTTCACTTTAGATCTTCAATTTGTTAAAGGAGTAGAAGTGATGCAACAATTTTATCACTCTACTTATGACCGTTTTGGTATTACCAATGGTTTAAAAGAGATTTTAACAGATGCTTATAACGGTACAAATCCCAACACCATGCAACAAGCAATTTATTTGACAAATGGTGGTCATAGAGGACAAGAGACCAATGTAGATGATTCTTGGATCGCTGATGGATCTTATTTAAGAGTCAATTTAATTCAATTGGGATATACATTTAATCCAGAAATATTGAAGAGAGCAGGAATGTCTAGATTAAGAATTTATGCAAATGCCAACAATCCATTTTTGTTTACAGCGAAAGAGTTTAAAGGTTATGATCCAGAAAGTACTTCTCAAGGGACTAGTCAATTTGGACAAAACATGACCTTTTTTGCTTATCCAAGAGCGAAGACGTTTTCTTTAGGTGTTAATGTAACTTTTTAAATCGTAGAACTTATCAAAATGAAAAATAAATTATTTATGTTGTTATTGGCCGGAATGGTATTAACAACTTCTTGTAATAAATTTTTGGAAGAAGATCCAAAATCAGGTATAACTTTGGATAGTTATTATAAAACTCCAGCGCATGCTCTAAATACAGTTAATTCTCTTTATCGTATGGGTGCACCACAACAGTATTCTTATGCATCGAGTGCTTATATTGGACCTACGGCATCTGTAAATACCATGTTAACAGGATATTTTACCAATAGTTATGAAGGGCAAGAACGAATTTGTCAGTTCTCAAGAGAATTGACTCGTCAAAACAATACTAGTTTGATCTCTAATACAATGAATTCTATATGGGCGGATTCGTATAAAGCTATTAATATTGCTAATGCGGGTTTAAAATATATTCCAGAGATAAAGATGGATGAAGCTACTGCAAATAAACTAATGGCTGAAGCTAAATTCTTTAGAGCCTTTAATTATTTCTATTTAGTGAAAACATTTGGTGCTATTCCGTTTTACACAACACCAAATGAGTCTTTGGAAGATGAACTGTATTTAGATCGTACAGATGCTTCTAAAGTTTATGAACTTATCGAATCAGATTTGAAGACAGCTGTTGATGTTCTTGCTGCATCAAAATTTGCGACTAACGGACATCGTATTACAAAATATGTAGCCGCTATGACTTTAGCAAATGTTTATTTGCAACAAGGTAAATTTGCAGATGCAGCAGCAACTGCGAAAATTGTTGTAAATTCGGCGCATAAAATGACGCCTAATGGTAACCTTGAAGGTTTGAGTGCTTATAATGAATTACGTCGAGAAGATGATTTGGATGAGGTTATTTATGCACAAGAGTATAATGCAGATGTTAGAGATGGAAGTTGGTGGCCTACTTATGGTTTTAGCTCTTCAGCAGTATCTGTATTTGATAAATATTCAATCTTTGAACGTGTATATGGGCCAACAAAGCAGTTTTTAAATGTGTATGATACCAAAGATCTTCGTATTCAACCCAACCAATTCTTCCATTGGAAGTATACAAATCCGAATACGGGTAAGGTTTGGGAATCTAGTGAGGCTGGTATCTGGTATTATGTTGATGAAGAAGCATTACTAAGAACGGGTAAAGCAACAAAGGATTGGAATTTTTATCGTTATCCTGAAGCCTTATTGATTGCGGCAGAAGCAATTGCTAAAAGCGGTAGTGTTACTGCAGAAGCGGCTGGTTATTTAGCACAAGTGAGGGCTCGTGCTAATACGGAAGGTAAAACGGTTGCTCAATTTACTGCGGAGTTGCAAGGTTTATCAGTAGATAACTTTGTGAAAGAATGTTGGATTGAGCGGTTGAGAGAATTTCCATTGGAATTTAAAATGTGGGATGATATTTTAAGAACAAAAATGTTTCCAGTTATTTCTGCAACTCAGGCAGGTGTAATCGAATTTAAACCATTGATAGGAGCTGCTAATGGTTCCGGAGCTATTTTTAAAGAATCGGATTTATTATGGCCAATATCTGTAGAAGAATTGCAAAGAAATAAAAAATTAACGCAAAACGAAGGCTATAAATAAAATATAAAGGCTTTCCTTTTGCAGTGCCC